>DATGIH010000466.1:0-7787 GCA_035295865.1 Bryobacteraceae bacterium | reverse complement strand
AAAGACCCTAACATGGAAGTGGGAAAGATTTATGGGAGCCCGACACGATCTTCGACGCCACGCCCGCGAAAGCTGCGATCCCATTGCTCAAACCAAGATCGTAAAAATCATGTGGTGCGACACTTCCGGGCATGACAAATTCGCGAACGCCACCGCGCTCGACATATCCGAAGCCGGCATACGGCTAAAAGTTCCCGAGGCGCTCACGGTTCAATCCTGCGTGACCTTGCGCTCTGAAAAGCTGAAGCTGCAGGGCCAAGCCTCGGTTCGATACTGTTACCGTCTCGGGACCTCCTTCGCCGCCGGCCTGCAGTTTGTCCGCGGTACCCGCTGGAATCCGCCAGCCAAATAATCGCCGATCGCACCACGCAACGTCTTCAATCGATATACGATAGGGCTATGAGGATGGCCCTGGCGGCAACGCTGCTCCTGTACGGTTTAGAAGCCGCGCCTGTCAGCTTTCAAAAGTCCGTCCGGCCTCTGATGGACGCGCATTGCGTGATGTGCCATTCCGCCGATGCGAAGACCAGCGGCTTTGAGGCTACCACCGTCCCGGCGTTGATCAAGGGCGGTAAGAAAGCCGGACCCGCTGTCGTTCCGGGCAAACCCGACGCAAGTCCGCTCATCGATTACCTCACCGGCAAGCGGCAGCCGCGCATGCCCAAAGAAATGCCGCCGCTCGCAGCCAGCGAAATCGCGACCATCCGAACTTGGATCGCCGAAGGCGCGAAAGACGATTCGCAAAAGGCGGTCGAAGCGAAAACATCGTCGCACGCCCTTTCTCCTTCCGAAAAGCTTTTGAACGATGCGCTCTTCAGTGCGAATGCCGAGCAGTTGATGCTCCTGCGCCGCGCTCAGCGGCTGAAATATCTGCCGAAGCCTCCGGATCCGCCCGCCGGGAATGCTGCGAATCCGATCGACCGTTTCATCCAAGCCAAGTGGCCAGGCGCACCAACGCCAGAGTTATCCAGCGACGCAGAATTTCTGCGCCGTGCTTATCTGGATGTGATCGGCGTCATCCCGACAATCCAAGAAGCTCAAACTTTTCTCGCCGGCCGCACGCCCGAAAAGCGCGAAAAGCTGATCGACGCCTTACTCGCGCGCAGTGCCGACTACGCCGCCAACTGGACACCGTTTTGGGAAGAAGCCATCGCGAGCACCGACACTGGAGTCGTGGGCGGAATCGTCCGGCATGGCAATTATCAGGAGTGGATCTACAATAGCTTCCTCATCAACAAGCCCTACGACGTAATGGCTGCCGAGCTGATCGATCCATTCATGCCGAACTATCAGAAGCCGTCGCCCGAAAAGATGAACGGCGACTATTACGTCTATCCGTCGTTCGTGCTGAATTCCAGTCATCTGGAAACCATCCAGACCGCGGCCAACACCGCGCAGGTGTTTCTCGGAACGGGCATGAAGTGCGCAAGCTGCCACAATCATTTCCTGAATTCGGAATGGCCGCAGGCGCGCTTCCTCTCCTTCGCCAGCCTCTTTGCCGCAAAAGATCTCGAAGTGATCCGCTGCGAGGCGCACACCGGCAAATTCGTCAATGCAGCCTTCCCATTTCGTCTGCCCGATGTTCCCGAAGACGTGCCCGCCGACGTTCCGTCGCGCCTGCATCGCCTCGCCCAGCTCCTAACCGATCCGATGGATGACCGCTTCTCCAAGACCATCGTCAACCGGCTTTGGAAGCGCTATCTCGGCCTCGGATTGTTCGAGCCGGTGGACGATTATCGTGCCGATCGCCCGGCCAGTCATCCGGAGTTGCTCGATTGGCTGGCCTACGATTTCATGCAGCACGGCTACGATCTGAAACACACCATCCGCTTGATCCTGACCAGCCGTACCTATCAATTGAAGTACGATCCGGCGCTCGAAGACCACTTCGATATAGCCAAGCCCACTGTGCCCCGCTATTTCCGATCGCCAGCGTTGCGCCGTTTAACGGCCGAAGAATTTCTGGACAGCATTCAGATCGCCGCGCTGCAAAAGCTGAATCCGGCGGACCGGCTCTATAAACAACCATCCTCAACGGATTTAACCCGCGCGCTGGGCCGTCCGGCCGCGCACAACGAAGTCAGCACCGGGCGGCCGGAAGATGTGGCCGTGGTCCAGTCGCTCGAACTGCTCAATGGCCAGGAGTTTCACGATCGCGTCTACAAGGCGCAAATTTTGAAGGATTCTCCGAGCGTGGAGCGTTTGTATTGGGCGGTTTTTAGCCGTCCTCCAACGCCCCAAGAGATCGAGGCAGCCGAACAGTTCGAAAAATCGAATCCAGGACCGGAAGGCTTGGGCGACATGCTTTGGGCCATGTTCGCCAGTCCCGGATTTGCGTATGTCCACTAAATATATATGCCGCTGAGCCGAAGAGAATTCATCGCATCGAGCGTCGCCGCTGCATCCCTCGCGCGCGCGGAAAAGATTGCGCCCAAAGCCGACTCGGTCATCTACATCTGGCTGCCGGGCGGCATGGCGCAGACCGATCTTTGGGATCCCAAGAAATTCACGCCCTACACCGCGGGCATGAAAGGCAGCGAGGTCCTCGGCACGTGCGACAAGATCCCAACATCCGCGGACGGCATCTTCCTGGGTGCAGGCCTCGACAAAATGGCGGCCGTGATGAATCGCGGCGCCATCCTGCGAACGCTCTCCAGCGAGACGAAATTCGGCGCGGTCCATCTCAAAGCGCAGTATTACGCCAATACCGGCTACTTGTTTCCATCCGGCGTGAAAGCGCCGAGCATCGGTTCGATCGTTAGCCGCACTTTGGGCCGAAAAAACCAGCAAATCCCCGCCTACATCTATATCGGCCGGGACGTCGATACCAGCGACGAGGAAAAGCTGTTCATCAGCGAATACATCGGCCCCGGATTCTACGGCGTCAATCACGCTCCGTTCATGATTCCCGATCCGGCGAAAGGTCTCGCGACTCTCAACGCCGTCGCGGGCATGAAAATGGATCGCCTCGACCGCCGCCAGCAATATCTCGAAGCCATCACCGGACTTTCGCAAAAATCGCTGCTCGCATCGAACAAAGCCAGCGACTACATGAAAGTAATGGAAGACGCGCGCGCCATGATGGATTCGCCGGTGAAGCGCGCCTTCGATTACAAGACCGACGAAAAGCCTGAACTTCTGGCGGCTTACGAACCCGAAATCGCGGAAGCTTCGCTTCTCGATCCGACGTATTACAACGGCAACCGCTTCTCACACGGCTTGCTGCTGGCTCGCCGGTTAGTCGAAGCCGGCGCCCGCTTCATCCAGGTGGAATATCAGTACGGCCCGTTCAAGGGTTTCGACATGCACGAGAACGGACGCCAGCGCATGGTGGAGATGAAAAAGCAGATCGATCGTCCCATCGCGCGCCTCATTCAAGATCTCGATGAACGCGGACTGCTGGACCGCACGCTGGTAGTGATCGCGAGCGAATTCGGCAGAACCATCGCGTCCGCGCCCGCCGCTGGCCAGGAAGCGGACGGATTCGCCGAGCGCAACACCGGCGAGAATCTGGTAATCGAAAACGAAAAGATGTACGGATTCCACGGCCACTTCAGCTCCTGCAGTTGCATGCTGTTCTTCGGCGGCGGATTCAAGAAGGGCTATGTGCATGGCCGCACCGCAGATCGTCATCCCATGGAACCCGTGGAAAACCCGGTTCCGCTAATCGACGCCTACGCGACCATTTTCAAAGCGCTCGGAATTCCCGCGGACACGAATTACGTGACCGAAGGCCGTCCGTTCTACGTCACCAACAACGGAAAAGGCAGGGCTGTGGACGCGCTCCTGTCCTGATTAACCCACCATCGATTCCAACTTCTGGACGATGCTGCGAAGCCCGAGCGTTTGCGCGGCCATTTCTTCGCTGGCCGACGCGGTTTCTTCTGCATGTGCCGCATCGTGCTGTGTGACCTGATCGATCTTCAACAGTGAGTCGGCAATTCCATCAATTCCTCGGCTTTGTTCCAGACTGCCCATTTTGACGTCCGCCACGAGCGACAGCACTTGGCTTGCGCTGTCGGTTATGGAGCGGATGGCGGAAGAAACCGAGGTCAGTTTTGCCCCGCCGTCGTTCGATCTGGAAATCGAATCCTCAATCAACGCCGCGGTATCTTTCGCCGCCTGCGCGGAACGTTGCGCCAGGTTGCGAACTTCGTCCGCGACCACCGCGAAACCCATTCCCGCTTCTCCCGCGCGCGCCGCTTCCACGGCCGCGTTGAGCGCCAGGATATTCGTCTGGAATGCAATTTCGTCGATCACGCGGATAATCTTCGAAATACTGGCGCTCGAATCCGTGATGCCCTGCATGGATGCCGTCATTTGATCCAGCGCCAGATTGGCGTCAGCTACGCGCTGATCCACGGTCGACATCATATCCGCCGCCGTGCCGGATTTATCCGCGTTCCGGTGCGTGATGGAGCCGATTTCCTGGCTGGCAGCCGAGATTTCCTCGAGCGATGCTGCCTGCTCCGAGGCTCCCTTCGCAAGCGATTGGCTCCCGACCGAGAGCTGCTGGGTCGCGTCGGCGATCTGGTCCGCGCCTTGGCTTAACTGCGTAGCCAGCTCATGCAGATCGGAACAAACACCCCGCTGGATCCGGACCAGCATCGCCACGGCGGCGAGAGCAATCAGGGCCATCACGCCAGCCAGCCAGCGAGCTTGAGCTCTTTTGCGCTTTCCCGCCAGGCCGCTTTCTGTCATCAACGCGGTTGTCCGCTCCATGAGTTCGGAAGCGGCCGTTTCCATCGCCGCACCCGCAGGCGCTCCATGATTGCGATAAACCAATTCCGCTTCTTCCAATTTGCCCGTGTCACATAACGCCGAAACCTGGCGAAAAGACTCCGCGTGTTTTGCGGCGAGGTCTTCCAATTTAGCGCTAACGGCCCGGCCGGCCTCGGTCTCGAGCAACGGCTTCATCTCCTCCAGCAGTGTCAGCACGTTTTGGTAGCGCGCGTGGTAATCCTTGCGCACGCTATCCATTCCTTTTTGATTCTTCTGAAAAGCATTGAGCAGAATGCCGCGCTGGCCTGTGCGCATTCCGTTCGCGCCAGCCTTCAGATTCCCAGCCAAAACTAGTTTTTTGGCCGTAGGTCCGGTGGATCGATCCAGCTGATCTCCGATGCTTTCGAGCGAATAAAATGACGTAGCCGCACTGCCGATCAATGCAATCAGCATGGCCGCGGCACTCAAGCCCAGTTGTTTCCCGATAGACATGGCGTCTCCCTTGCGACGGGTGCCGCAAAGTATCGTATCGGTAGGAAATGGTTTTGTAAGAGCGGGACTAGCCCCCGGCCGCGCGCTCCACCGCCCGCATCACTCGCAGCAGATTGCCGCCGTAGATCTTGGCAATATTCTCGGCGGAATAACCTCGCTCCAGCAGTTTACGCGTGAGATTTGGGAACTGAGAGACATCTTCCAAACCTTTCGGCATGCAGTACCAATCGGCGAAATCCGTCCCGATTCCCACTGCGTCGATTCCGGCGATCTTGACGATGTGATCGATATGATCCACCAGATCGTCCAGCGTGGCCTTGGGCGTGCTCGCCTGAATTTCGAGCAGGCGCTTCTGGAACTCCGCTCCGCTCAGCGTCGCGACCTGCGAAAACAGCGGCTTGCTCGCATCGTACGATTTCTGCGACAGAAATTCGCAAATGCAGTTGACCTGCACCACGCCGCCTTTTTTCGCGAGCGCCACAATCATGTCGTCCGACATATTGCGGAAAATGTTCGAGATGCTTTTTGCCGACGAGTGCGAAGCGAGGATCGGCGCCTTCGACACCGCCAGCGCGTCCCAGAAAGTCTTATCCGAAACGTGCGAAATGTCAACCATCATGCCCAGCCGGTTCATCTCGCGAATGACATCTTTACCGAAATCCGTGAGCCCATTGTGATGCTGGACACCCGGGCTATCGATGTCCCCCGAAGAATCCGCCCAGTTGTTCGTGTTGGTGTGCGTCAGGGTCATATAGCGGACGCCCAGCGCATAATAATCGCGCAGCAGCCGCAAGCTGTCCTCGATCGCATGTCCGCCTTCGATGCCCATCAGGGCGGCAATTTTGCCGCTCTTGTGAATCGCTTCGATGTCGTCAGCCGTGAGCGCAAGCGCGAAATCGTTCGGATGCCGTTCAACAATGTCGTGCCGGACGGTGTCGATCATCTCGAGCGTCCGTCGCGCCGAGTGGTTGTCCTTCACATAATCGGCAGCGACATAAACAGCGAAGAACTGCGCCCCGATGCCGCCCTGCCGCATGCGCGGCAAATCGGTCTGACCGTCGGCCGCGCGTTTTCCGAAATCGAATCCCTCGACGGTGCGGCTGGTGACGTCATTGTGCGAATCGATCAGCAGCGTCGATCGATGCACGCGCTGGACCTCGGCATCGGTCACTGTTCGTACCTGCGCAGGCAGCAAGAGTGGGAATGCAAGCGCGAATCGCAGCAAAAAAGTGGATGGCACGGCCCAAGTTAACATACCGCCGCTTAAGCCGAAGCCGAGTTATTTCACCGCGATGGTCACTGGCGCACTGGTCGTGCCTGCTTCCATCATCAACACCGGCACATCGTCGCTTGCCGCGATTCCACTCGGTACCGTCACATTCACCTGATACAGTCCCACGAAACCCGGCGCCAAACCGGCGAACAGAACTTGCGCATCGTGACCGCCGACGCTCACGCTGAGTGCATTGTCGATCTTGGCCGGCGGCGAAGATGGCGCGACGCTGCCTGCCGTAACTTTCGGAGTAACCGTACCTAGCCCCGTACAGAAAATCAAAAGTGCATCGCCCGCATGAGCCGGATTCGCCGGCGTGTTCATCGCCGTCTTCGTCGATCCCGCCGGCTGCACCAGGATCGCACCCGGTCCGCTACCGCTTTGGTTCTGCGTAAACACGCCGGGAACAGCCGCCACAATATCCACGGGCACGGGTTGCGACAGAGCTTCGCCGGCTTGAATCACTAACTGCTGTGAAGTATTCACGGGAACGTCGAACGGCACTACGGCATTGATCTGATTCGCGCCGCTGAACTGCAGCGGTAAGGCTTCGCCTCCGAGAAAACCTTTCGCCGAGCCCAACGTATCGGGAAGAGGCGTGGAGGAAGCGAGCGTCATTCCGCTTGCCATGTTTACTCCATAAATCGAAATGAACGCGCCCGGCGCGATGATGTGTGCGCCGCTCGCTGCATTGGTCACACCGCCACGGTTGACCATCGGAGTGGTTGTATTCTTCGCTACCGCTGCCGGCACGAATCCGATTCCGGACAAACCCGAGGCTGAGACCGCCTGGATCGACATCGTCGTATTGCTCGCCGATTTTGACGGGACCCAGGTGGCCGCCCACTGCCCGCCTCCCAACGCCAGCAGCGGAACCTGGTTATCGCCGTCCGAAAACGAAGCCACCACCGACCCCGTGTTCACGCCGTTGCCGCAGTTATCGAAAATCGTAACCGCGATTGGAGTTGGCGCTCCCACCGTCGCCTGGAAACCGCGCGGCGGAAGAGAAGTCAAATCCCCGTTAAGTACGCTCGGCGTGCAAGTATCGGCCGCGGCGGCATGTGCATGCTCCCCATTCCGATTGGCTGGAGTTGTCCCTGAAGTGGGGAAGCTGAGACCTTGCGGCGGCACACCCCAGGAAGGGATCGGTGTCGCCGAACTGGGTCCGACGGGCACAAGGTTGGCCCAATAAACATAGGAGAAGTTGATCGCGGGAAAACTAATCGTCCATCCATCGAAAGTTTGTGGAGAAGTCTGCACATCGTACAAGCACAGCGGCATCGTGAAACAGTTGGCATTC
>DATGIH010000465.1:0-18333 GCA_035295865.1 Bryobacteraceae bacterium | reverse complement strand
CCTGAAAGCTTCGAATGTCCGATCACAAGCTGCAATTGGTACCGCTCGGAGGCCTGGGCGAGTTCGGGATGAACTCAATGGCCATACGCTATGGCGACGACATCATCGTCGTGGATGCCGGAATGATGTTTCCGGATGCTGAACTGCTGGGCGTGGACATCGTCACGCCGGACTTCAGTTATCTGGATCAACATCGCGAGAAAGTCCGCGCGCTGATTCTGACGCACGGGCATGAGGATCACATCGGTGCGGTGCCGTTTCTGTTGAGCGAGATCAACATGCCGGTTTACAGCACTGCGTTCACGCTGGCGCTGGTGGAACGGCGTCTGGAAGAGCATGCGCTGCTGGATGACGCGAAACTGCATCGAGTGAAACCAGGCTCGAAAGTGGAGATTGGTCCGTTCCACATCGAATTCATCCATGTCACGCACTCCATCGTCAGCGCGATGGCGCTGGCGATCACCACGCCGCTGGGCGTGATTATCCACACGGGCGATTTCAAAGTAGATCCGACGCCGACTGACAATGAGCTGTTCGATCTGCACACGCTGGCCGAATACGGCAAGCGCGGCGTGCTGCTGCTGATGTCGGATTCGACGAACGTGGATCGTCCGGGCTACACCGAGAGCGAGCGTGCGGTCCGGCCGCGGCTCGAAGATATCTTCTATCGCGCCGAGCAGCGGCTGGTGATTTCGTGCTTCAGCTCGTCCATCCACCGGCTGCAGCAGATTTTGGACGTCTCGGCGGAATATGGGCGCAAAGTGGCGTTTCTCGGCCGCAGCATGCTGAATGTCACAGAGATCGCGCATACGCTGGGATTGCTGCAGGTTCCGGATGGAATTTTGCTTCGGCCGCAGGACATCATGCAGACCGATGCGAGCAAAGTTTGCGTGGTGGCTTCCGGGACGCAGGGCGAGCCGATGTCGGCGCTTTCGCGGATCGCGGTGGACAATCACAAAAGCATTTCGGTGCAGCCGGGCGACACGGTTGTGTTGAGCGCGCGCATCATTCCGGGGAACGAGAAGGCCATTTACCGGATGATCAATCACATGGCCAAGCGCGGCGCGGATGTGATTTATGGATCGATGAATCCGCCGGTGCACGTATCCGGGCACGGCAGCGTGGAAGAGCTGAAGCTAGTGCTGAACCTGGTGCGGCCGAGATATTTTTTGCCGGTGCACGGCGAGTTCCGTCAGATGGCGCGGCATGCATCGCTCGCGCAGCATTTGCGCAGCGTGGGCTTGGAAGATTCGTTTGTGCTCGAAACCGGCGAGACGCTGGAAATCGACAAGCAAGGCGCGCGGCGCGGGGAAAAGGTGCAGGTGGGCCGGGTTTGCATCGATTCCGGAACGATCGACGAAGTGGTGGAAGATATCGTAATCCGCGACCGGCGGCATCTTTCCGAGGACGGATTTGTGCTGCCCATCATCGCGATCAATAAACATTCCGGCAAGAGCGAAACGCTGCCCGAGATCGTGAGCCGCGGATTTATGTCGCTGGAGGACGGGTCCGATCTGCTGCAGGAAGCGCGAAAAGTGGTTGCGCGCACACTGGAATCGTCGAGCCAGGAAGAACGCACCGATTGGGGTGTGATGCAGGAAAAGATCCGCGCCGATTTGAAGCGGTTTCTGAATAAGCAGACGCAGCGGAGGCCCTTGATCATGCCGGTGATTCTGGAAGTGTAGCGGGTACCCTAAACCGAACCGCGAGCGCTAGGGAGCGTGTGATTGCGTCAACGTTACGCCGGTTGCGCTCCCTCGCGGTCGCGGTTCAGTAAGCCCTGGACAGCTATGGAATCGTACCTCATTGACGCATCCGGATTCAAAGGCCATGCCGACAAGGTTCTGATTCCGGCAAGCGAGACGGAACTCCTCGAAATCGTCGCGGAGGCTTCGCGCGCGAAAAATCCGTTAACCATTTCCGGCGCTGGCACCGGCGTGACTGGTGGACGCGTGGCGCAAAGCGGCTGGGTGGTGTCGATGGAGAAGTTCCAACGCGTGGAGATTTCCGAAGGCCGCGCCGTTGTGGGAGCGGGAGTGTCGCTCGAGGCGCTGCAGGCTGCCGCGGCACGAACCAATCAGTTTTATGCGCCCGATCCAACGGAATGGACCGCGAGCATCGGCGGAACGATCGCCACGGATGCAAGCGGATCGCGCAGTTTCCGCTACGGCAGTACGCGAAACCATATTCTGGGTTTACGCTTCGCCTTGATGGATGGCCGCTTGTTGCTGGTAAAGCGCGGAGATCGAGTTGATTTCGACGTTCCGGAAATTCCGATTCCCAATACGACGAAGAACACGGCTGGGTATCGTCTGCGCGCCGGCATGGATTGGATCGATCTGATCGCCGGAAGCGAGGGCACGCTTGGCATCGTGATGGAAGCCGAAGTGCGGCTGCTTCCGAAACCGGCCGATGTATTGGCAGGCGTGGTATTTCTGCCGGATGACGATGCTGTGATCGCGGCTGTGGAAGCATGGCGCGGACTCGATGGTCTACGGATGATCGAATATTTCGATCGAAACTCGCTGGCGTTCCTGCGATCGCGGTTTCCGGAAACTCCGGCGAATGCTGGCGCTGCGCTCTTAATTGAGCAGGAGAACGGCGATATCGATTATTGGGCCGATAACGCGCCGGAAGACAGTTGGTTCGCCGCGAGCGATCAGGATCGCGAACGATTCCGCAAGTTTCGACACGCGCTACCGGAGTTGGTCAACGACACGATGCGGCGGCGCGGGTTCCTGAAGCTGAATACGGATTTCGCGGTGCCTCTGGACCGGAATCGCGAGATGCTGAGCTACTATCACGCAGGATTGCGCGAGTCCGGCGTGGATTACGTGTTGTTCGGTCACATCGGCGATGCGCATTTGCATGTGAACGTTCTGCCGAATTCGGAGGCGGAATACAAAGGGGCGCAATCCTTGTTGCTGGATTTCGCGCGGCATGCCGTGGAGCTGGGCGGGACCGTCTCGGCCGAACATGGGCTGGGCAAACGCAAGGCGCATTTGTTGGAGCTGCAGTATACGCCGGAACAGATTGAATCGATGAAGGCGGTGAAGCGGCGGTTGGATCCGGATTGGCTGCTGAATCAGGGGAACGTTTTCAGAGCCAATAAGTAAAATGTTCTATCGCGGCCGGCGTTCGCGCTCCAAACGTTCTGCCAGGAAGACTTTAAGCAGCGATTGATACGGCACATCGCGCCGATGCGCCAGCACCTTCAGATCCTCGATCATTGAGACGGGCAGTCGCAGGGAGATTGTTCTTAAGGATGGCTTCAAGTTTGGAAGCCTCTTGCGTCTTGCGGAAGACCAGTCCACGTACTGCGTCGAATCCGCGTTCGCCCAGAATGCCCGTTCATCTTCTTCGCTCTGGAATTCAGGGATTCTCTTTTTCGAGTCTTTCATATCATTGTTTTTCATTTCGGTTCATGTCCCTGGCTGAGATTATACGGATGAGGCTGCGCCGCTGCGCGAAGACCACAAACAGGCATCGGCCCACGTTTGTTCGTCCAAGTGCGTAGTATCGCTTTTCGTGCTTTGAGTGGCGAACATCGCTGCGCACGATGAGTGGTTCATGGAAGAAGACATCCTCAGCCTCCTCCGGCGTAACCTTATGCCGTTCCCAGTTTTTATGTGTATTCGCGTCATCCCAATCGAATCCAGTACAGTTCTCCAGTGGATCCATTTGCAATCAGTATACTTCTATCGTATACGTCATAGTTGAGTCGTGCTCTTGCCCAATTGAAAGTGAGCAAACGTGCTACAGTTGAATTTCATGGCCGCGCATCACCACCATCACGAGCACAATTGGTGATCGGCGGCATTCTGATCAAATTCTGAAAACGAAGAGAGCCCGCCGAAAGCCAGGTGGGCTTTTTTGTTGGTATCGACGAATGGAACTCAATTTCAGCAAGCAAAGTGGATTGGTCACCGCGGTGATTCAGGATCATAAGACGCATCGCGTCCTCATGGTCGGCTTTATGAACGATGAGGCCTTTCGCAAGACCGTCGAATCGGGGTTGGTGACGTTCTTCAGCCGGTCGCGCAACAAGCTCTGGCTCAAGGGCGAGACGTCCGGACATCGGCTGGTGGTGAAAAGCATATCAACCGATTGCGATCGAGATGCGCTGTTGATCGAAGTAGAAGCGCTCGGGCCGGGAGTGTGTCATGAAGGCTATCAAAGCTGTTTCTTCCGGCGGCTGCACGACGGGTCTTGGAAAGAATCAGAATCCCGCACCTACGATCCGGCGGCGGTGTATGGGAGCAACTCGTGAAGCTGAAGCTTGGAATTCCGAAAGGGAGCCTGGAGAACGCGACCATCGATCTGTTCCGGCGTGCGGGATTCACCATCACCACGAGTTCACGATCCTATTTTCCCTCCATCGACGATCCCGAGATCGAATGCATGATGATTCGCGCTCAGGAGATGGCCCGTTACATCGAGGATGGCGTGCTGGATGCCGGCCTCACCGGCCGCGATTGGGTGGAAGAGAGCGAAGCCAAAGTAGAATCCGTAGCGGATTTGATTTACGCGAAGCAAAGCTTCGGAAAAGTGCGCTGGGTTCTGGCCGTTCCGGAAGCGTCGGCTTTTCAAAGCGTGAAGGACCTTGAGGGTAAGATCATCGCGACGGAATTGGTGGCGACGACCAAACGGTATCTCGCCAAAAACGGTGTGAACGCGAAAGTGGAGTTCAGTTGGGGCGCGACCGAAGTGAAGCCGCCCGTTTTGGCGGACGCAATCGTGGAGGTGACCGAGACCGGATCGTCGCTGCGCGCCAACAAACTTCGAATTATCGAAACGGTGCTCGAGTCGAATACACAATTGATCGCGAATGTGGATTCCTGGAAGGACGCCGAGAAGCGGCGCAAGATTGAGGACATTCGGTTGCTGCTCGAAGGTGCGATTAACGCTTTGGGGCGCGTGGGGTTGATTCTCAACGTGCGGAAGGAATCGCTCGCGGCTGTGATCCGAATCTTGCCCGCTTTGAAGAATCCGACGATTTCGAATTTGAGCGATCCGGATTGGGTCGCGGTTCATACGATTCTGGATGAAATCACGGTGCGCAACATTATTCCAAGGCTCAAGGAAGCGGGCGGGCAGGGAATTGTGGAGTACCCATTGAACAAGATCGTAATGTAATCATGCTGCGAATCGTCCCACTCGATCAGGCACGGAATTTCGTTGAACGCAAAGCAGTCCGGTTGGCGGAAGCCGAGCAGACCGTCCGGCCAATTTTAGATGCGGTTCGCGAGCGCGGCGATGAAGCAGTGCTGGAGTTTGCGCGCAAGTTCGACGGATTCACAGGGAACGATCTCACCGTTTCGACGGGCGGCACAAGCGCGTCCGATGAGTTTTTAGCAGCGCTCGAAACGGCGGCGCGCAATATCCGCGAATATGCGGCGCTGCAGCTTCCCCAGGAAAGCTGGCATGACTTCCCGGATGGCCGCCGTCTGGGTCATATTATCCGGCCGCTCGATTCAATGGGCGCCTACATTCCGGCGGGCCGTTATCCGCTGCCTTCCACTCTGTTAATGACTGTGATTCCGGCGCAGGTGGCGGGCGTGCAGACCATTTGTGCGGCGTCGCCGCATCCGAGCCGGGAGATACTGGCGACGGCGCAGTTCATGGGCTTGGAGAGAATCTTCCGAATCGGAGGCGCGCATGCGATCGCTGCGCTCGCGTTCGGCACGGCGACCGTTCCGAAAGTGGATCGCATTGTCGGACCGGGCAACATTTATGTCGCGGCCGCGAAGAAGCTGTTGGCTGGCGAAGTTGGCATCGACTTCGTGGCAGGCCCGACTGAGATCGTGATCATCGCGGACGACGCAGATCCGAGGCATCTTGCGGCGGACATGCTGGCGCAGGCCGAGCATGATGTGGAAGCGTCGTCGATCCTGTTAACAACATCGCGCACGCTGGCGGAAAGGGTGGCGGCGGAAGTGGGCAGTCAGCTTCAGACGTTGAGCACGGCTTCGGTTGCTTGCGAGTCGATTCGAAACAACAGTGCGGTCATTCTGTGCGCAACGACTGACGATGCTGTTGAAGCATCGAACCGGCTGGCGCCGGAGCATTTGGTGATTTACGAGGAAAGCCTGCTTGCGAAGATCCAGCATGCAGGCAGCATTTTCGTGGGCGCGTACAGTCCGGAAGCGGCGGGGGACTATGTATCGGGTCCGAATCATGTGCTGCCGACGTCCGGTGCGGCGCGGATCCGCGGCGGGTTGTCGGCGGCCGACTTCGTCAAGGTGATTTCGGTGCAGCGGTTGAGCGAGGGAGCTTTGAAGAAACTGGCGCCTTCGGCGACCACGCTGGCTCGCGCCGAGGGTCTGGAAGCGCACGCGCGCTCGGTGGAGGTACGCTTTGCCAAATAAGAAAGTGGATCTGCCGCCGGGCGTATTACAACCGCGGGAAGCTGTGTTGAAGATGGCGCCGTATAATCCGCCAACGGGCGGGCGTGCGCACAAACTCCGGCTGGATTTTAACGAGAACACCGTAGGCGCTTCGCCCAAGGTCATCGAGTTCCTGCGGGCGCATCTCAATGAGACGGCACTGGCGATTTATCCGGAGTATGACGAGGTCAAACGGGAGCTGGCGGAATTTTTCGAGGTGGAGCCCGACGACTTTACGCTGTCCAATGGAACGGACGAAGCGATTCAGGTTCTGATCAATACCTATGTCGACGACGGCGACGAAGTCCTGCTGTTGCGTCCGTCGTATGCGATGTATCGCTTCTACGCGGAAGTAGCCGGAGCCTCGGTTCGTGAGATTCCGTACCGGGCGGAGAAGCTGGCATTTCCGCTGGATGAGCTGCTGGAAGCCATTCGTCCCAACACGCGTGCGGTGCTGATTGCAAATCCGAACAATCCAACGGGGACCGGAACGTCGCGCGCGGGTATCGAGCGAATCCTCGAAAAAGCCACCAATGCCGCGGTTTTGCTGGACGAAGCTTATTACGAATTTTGCGGCGTTACGGCGCTGCCGCTGATTAACGATTATCCGAACCTGTTCGTCAGCCGGACTTTCTCCAAGGTTTACGGCATGGCGGCGATGCGGCTGGGTTGTCTGTTTTCGCAATCCGGCAACGTAGAGTTTCTGCGCAAGGCGCAGTCGCCTTACAGCGTCAACAGTATTGCGGCGCTGGCCGCGCGCGCGGCGATTCAGGATCAAACGTACATCCAGAAATATGTAATGGAAGTGCTGGCGGCGCGGGAGCTGCTGTATGTCGGTTTGGAAAAACTGGGCATTCCCTATTACGAGAGCCAAGCGAATTTCGTGCTTTTCCAAGCCGGCCAGCGCGCGATCGGGATTCGCGATGAGTTGCGCCGGCGTGGCGTACTGGTACGCGATCGCAGCTATGAAATTGATGGATGCGTGCGGGTCACAACCGGAACGCGCGAGCAGATTCGAAAATTCCTGAGTCAACTGGAGGAGATTTGGTGAGTACGTCCGCACAGGTGCTGGTGTTCGATATGGACGGCGTGCTGGTGGACGTCACCGAGTCGTACCGCGAGACGGTGGTGCAAACGGTGGCGCACTTTACGGGAAAGACCATCGCACGCGAATCGATTCAGGATTACAAAAATCAGGGCGGCTGGAATAACGATTGGGCGCTTTCGCAGAAGATCTGCTCGGATCTGGGCGTGGAGGTCTCCTACGATGAAGTGGTTCGCTACTTCAATCACCTCTTTCTGGATCAAGGCATGATCCATCGCGAGCGCTGGCTGCCGCGCGACGGTTTGCTGGATCGGCTAGCCTCGAAATTCGAGTTGGCAATTTATACCGGGCGAACGCGTCAGGAAGTGGAGATCACGCTCAAGCGCGAAGGACTCCTGGACCGGTTTCTGATTCTGACGGCGGACGATGTCCAGCGCGCGAAACCCGCGCCGGACGGGCTTTGGAAGATTGCGGCGCTCCGTCCGAAGCAAAAACTCTTGTACGTCGGCGACACCGTGGACGACGCGCGCTGTGCGCGGGCAGCGGAGGTTCCGTTTATCGGGATCGCCGCGCCTGATAGTCCCCGAAGAGATCAACTGCTGGACCTTTTCCAACAGGAAGGCGCAATTCAGGTTTTGAGAGAGATCAATGAGATCGGCTAAGATCACGCGGAACACGAAAGAGACCCGAATCCAAGGATCCTTGAATCTGGACGGCTTGGGAAAGTATAAGATTTCCACCGGCATTCGTTTTTTCGACCACATGCTGGAGCTGTTCGCAAAGCACGGCGGCTTCGACCTGACGCTCAAGGCGAAGGGCGATCTGGATGTGGATCAGCATCACACGGTGGAAGATGTCGGGATCGTATTGGGGCAGCTTGTGGCCAAGGCGCTGGGGGATCGTAAAGGCATCAATCGCGCGGGATATTTCGTGATGACGATGGACGAAACGCTGGCCGTGGTTGCGCTCGATTTGGGAGGCCGTCCGGCGCTCGCTTACAAGGACAAGGTGAAGGTCCGGCTGGTGGGCGATCTGCAAACGGAATTGTTGGAGGATTTCTTCGGCGGATTCGTCAATCACGCCGGGGCGAATCTGCACGCCAAGGTTTTGTACGGCCGATCGAATCATCACAAGATCGAGGCGATTTTCAAATGTTTCGCGCGGGCGCTGCGTTATGCGTGCTCGCATGACAAGCGGCTGAAGGATCAGCTGCCGTCGACCAAAGGTCTGTTGTGATTTCGATTCTGGACTATGGCGCCGGAAATTTACGCTCCGTGCAGAATACCCTGGCTGAGATCGGCGCGGAGTATGAATTGGTGCGCGATGCCGGTGGTTTGCAACGCGCTACCAAGATTATCTTGCCGGGCGTCGGGCACTTCGGCCAGATGATGCGAGCCTTTGATGCGATGCGGGTTCGGGAAGCGCTGCTCGGTCGAATTCGCGCCGGCGTTCCGTTCCTCGGCATTTGCCTGGGACTACAGGCGCTATTTCAGTCCAGCGAAGAGGCGCCGGAGGAGCGCGGCCTCGGATTGTTCGACGGCGTGATCCGGCGTTTTCCGGCGGGCGTACGGTCGCCCCACATGGGGTGGAATCAGGTGATGGCGCGCGCGGGATCGAAGCTACTGCGCGATGCGAACCCGTATCTGTACTTCGCCCACAGTTACTATGCTCCGTTGAACGGCGCAACGTCGGGCACGTGTTCGTACGCCGTGGATTATACAGCCGTGCTCGAATCCGAAAACGTCTATGGCGTCCAGTTTCATCCGGAAAAATCGGGGCCGCTCGGGCTGCGGATCGTCCGCAATTTTCTCGAGGTGTAGCCATGCTGGCCAAGCGAATCATTCCGTGTCTGGATGTCACGGGCGGGCGCGTGGTGAAGGGCGTGAATTTCGTGGGCCTGCGCGACGCCGGCGATCCGGTGGAGCTGGCCGAGCGCTACAACGCGCAGGGCGCGGATGAGCTGGTCTTCCTGGACATCACCGCATCGAGCGATGCGCGCGACATCATGGCAGATGTGGTGGCTCGCACGGCGCGAAAGGTTTTCATTCCGCTGACGGTCGGCGGCGGGATTCGCTCGGTGTCGGATGCGCGGAAGATCCTGATGTCGGGCGCGGATAAGGTCAGCGTAAATACGGCGGCGGTCCGGCGGCCCGAGTTGATCACCGAGCTCAGCCAGGAGTTCGGAGCGCAAGCTGTTGTGTTGGCGATCGATGCGCGGCGGAATCCGGGCGGGAGCTGGAATGTGTTCACGCGTGGTGGACGCGATGACGAGGGAATGGATGCCGTCGAATGGGCGCGCCACGGGCAGGAACGCGGCGCGGGCGAGATTCTGCTCACCTCGATGGATACGGACGGCGTGCAAACAGGCTTTGACTGCGCGCTTACTCGCGCCGTATCGCGCGCAACACACATTCCGGTGATCGCGTCCGGCGGAGCGGGGAAGCCCGAGGACTTTGCGCGTGTGTTCAGCGAAGGCGAGGCCGATGCCGCGCTCGCAGCTTCGATCTTCCACTACGGAACGCATACGGTACACGAGCTAAAGCAATTTTTGGACGCGCGCGGCGTTCCCGTGAGGCCGGCGCTGTGATCATCCCGTGCATCGACTTGATGGGCGGCAAAGTGGTGCAGCTTGTGCAGGGCCGCGATAAGGCGCTGGAAGGTGGGACGCCGCTCGAAATGCTGGCGCGCTTCGCGGCGTTTCCGGAAATTCAAGTGATCGATCTGGATGCCGCGATGGGCAAGGGGTCGAACGACGAACTGGTGGAATTTCTTGCTTCGCGTGCGGTTTGCCGGGTGGGGGGCGGAGTGCGGTCGGCTGAGCGGGCGCGCGGGCTGCGGGAGCAGGGGGCGCATCGGGTGATTGTAGGAACGGCGGCCTTCCAACGCGAGAAGCTGATGGAAATAGCCGACGCGGTTGGTCCGGAGCGTCTGATCATCGCGCTAGATTCACGCGGCGGAAAAGTTGTTGTGAAAGGCTGGCAGGAAGCGACCGAGTTTACCGCCGAGCAAGTGATTCGTGAATTGGAGCCGTATTGCTCCGGTTTCCTGTGCACCTACGTGGACAAAGAGGGCATGATGCAGGGCACGGATCTGGATTGGTTTCGGAGGCTGCGCGCGGCGACCAAGCACGAACTGACTGCCGCCGGCGGCATTACTACGATGGAAGAGATTCGCGAGCTGCAAAAGCTGGGGATTCATGCAGCACTCGGAATGGCGATCTATACGGGGCGGTTGGATCTGGACGAGTTGAAAACAATTTAGCCACGGATAAGAATTTATCTGCGTCCATCCGCGGCCAATTGGTTTGGATCGTCGATCCAGTAATCCGGCTCCCAGCGCGCCAGATCTTCGCGCTTGCCGTATCCCCACGTTACGGCGCACGTTTTGACGCCTGCCCGGCGGCCTGCTTCCATGTCTGCTGCGGCATCGCCTACCAGTAAGCAATCTTCCGGCGCCGCGCCCAGCACTTTGAGCGATGCCAATATCACATCCGGCTCCGGCTTGGCCGGGAATCCGTCGGTGCCTTGCACGTGGTCGAAGTAGGGAAGCAGGCCAAAGCGTTCGAGCACCACGCGAGTGGTCGGAGTGCCCTTCGTCGTCGCGGTGGACTTCTTTCCCGGAAGCGCGGCTAAAACTTCTGCGACACCGGGAAACGCGCGCGTTGCGCCGTGATTGCGCGCCAAGTAAATTCGGCGGTAATCCGCGACCATCAAGTCCATCTGTTCGCGCGACAACTCAGGCATCAGGTCCTGGAACAGATCCACGAGATGGCGGCCGATGTAGCAGCGCAGAAAATCGTCGCTGACCGCGTTTTGACGGGTGGTGGAAAGAACGAGCTGGATCGCCCCGCAGATGTCGGCGGCAGAGTCTAGCAGCGTGCCGTCGACATCGAACAAATAAACGGGAAACTGTCTCAAGCGGGCTGAGGACGCTCGCCGCCAAGCAATCCGGTCACGGGAGGCTTGCCGCCTTCCGGACGAATCACTTGCTGCTTCTCGCCACCGCCCTCGCCGGGTTTGGTTGTTTTGGTGTAGGCGCTGAGCGTACCGCCTTCGATGAGCAGCCGGACTTCGGCCCCATCCAGCACTTCGCGCTCGAGCAGCGCTTCGGCGATCCGGGCAAGGGCATCGCCCTTATCCACGATGATGCTCTGCGCGCGATCGTAGCCGGCATCCACCAGCTTGCGGACCTGCTTGTCGATTTCGATGGCGGTGGCTTCGCTGTAATCGCGATGCTGCGCGATTTCGCGGCCGAGGAAGATCTGCTCTTCCTTTTTGCCGTAGCTCATGGGTCCGAGCTCGCTCATGCCCCACTCGCAGACCATCTTGCGCGCCATTTCGGTGGCTCGCTCGATGTCGTTGCCAGCGCCGGTGGTGATGTGATGCATGAAGCGCTCTTCGGCGATGCGGCCGGCCATCAGGATGGCGAGCTGCGCTTCCAAATATTCCTTGTTGTAAGAGTGCTTGTCGTCGAGCGGGAGCTGCATGGTCAAACCCAGCGCCATCCCGCGAGGAATGATGGTGACCTTGTGCAGCGGATCGGCTTCCGGAATCATCGCGGCGACCAACGCGTGTCCGGCTTCGTGATAAGCGGTGTTGCGCTTTTCGTCTTCGCTGATGATGAGGGATTTGCGTTCCACGCCCATCATCACTTTGTCCTTGGCCAGCTCAAAATCGAACTGCGTGACCACTTTGCGGTTCTGGCGCGCGGCCACCAGCGCCGCTTCGTTGACGAGATTCGCTAGATCGGCGCCGGCGAATCCCGGCGTGCCGCGAGCAACCACAGAGAGATCCACATCGTCCGACAGCGGAACTTTCTTGGTGTGGACGCGCAGGATCATCTCGCGGCCCTTCACATCCGGACGCCCAACAACCACGCGGCGATCAAAACGGCCGGGGCGGAGCAATGCGGGATCGAGCACGTCGGGACGGTTCGTTGCAGCAACCAAAATCACGCCTTCGTTCGACTCGAAACCATCCATTTCGACGAGCAGTTGGTTGAGCGTTTGTTCGCGTTCGTCATGTCCACCGCCCAAGCCTGCGCCGCGGTGGCGGCCGACTGCGTCGATTTCATCGATGAAGATGATGCACGGAGCGTTTTTCTTGCCTTGTTCGAACAGATCGCGCACGCGGCTCGCGCCTACGCCGACGAACATTTCGACGAAATCCGAACCCGAGATGGAGAAGAAGGGAACGTTGGCTTCGCCCGCGATCGCGCGAGCGAGCAAAGTTTTTCCGGTTCCGGGAGGTCCGATCAGCAGAACGCCCTTGGGAATGCGTCCGCCGAGCTTCTGAAACTTCTGAGGCTCGCGCAGAAATTCGATGATCTCCTGCAGTTCTTCTTTGGCTTCTTCCACGCCGGCGACGTCTTTGAAAGTGACTTTCTTCTGCTGCGAGGAGTGCAGGCGCGCGCGGCTCTTGCCGAAGCTCAGCGCTTTGTTACCGCCGCTCTGCATCTGCCGCATCATGAAGATCCAGAAAGCGAGCAGAAGCACAAACGGGATGGCGTTGATCAGAATCGAAACCCATCCGCTGCCGCTTTCCTTGGTGTAAGTGACGTTGACGCCTTTTTCGTACATGGCGTCGTCCAGCTTTTGATGATTTGGAGGAATGACGGATTTGAGCTGCTGGTTGTCCTCTTTGTAGGTTCCCTGGAGATCGGTTCCCGTGATGGTTACAGTCTTGATCTTCCCGGCATTCACGTCGTTCAGCAGTTGCGTGTAGGTGAGTACCGCGCTTTGCTGCGACTTGTTGTTATGGACCACGGTCCAGAACAGCACCACCACCATGATGATCACCACCCAGAAGATGGCGGTTTTGATATTCGAATTATTCATTCCCTCTCCCTACTCCACGGCCCTCTTCTTGCCGAAGCCCGGGTCCGCACTACTCTATTGGACGTCAAACACCGCTCGCCCGATTGCAGCTTTCCAAGGAAACTTCCACTCGCAGGACAACTCGCGTGCACGGCCCGGCCGCAAACTCAGCGGCAGCGCCGAATTTTTGGGTCCATACAATGATCCCATTATAAGTGATAATCGGCCAATACCCGCGTTCCCACAAGGGGATACGGGCATCTTGGAACAGATTTTTGATCTTTTGCTCTTTGGATTGTCCCTGCGGTTGATACTGATCACCAGGTCTCCAGTTACGCAACTCGAGACTGGGGAGCACGCCTCCGGCCACCGTGAGGCGCTGCCAGTCCAGTTCATTCCCCACTGTAGCATAGGCTTTCGGCGATTCTGATTTCTCTAACACTTGCAATGTAATACGGGTTCCGGACCCTGGGAGTTCCACCGATCCCGGCGCTTGGATCGGCATCGAAAAATCGGGTACGGCGGAGGATGCATTCGCGGGTACTAGACGGATCCATTCAAAGGAACGAATCACGTCTAAGCCGGGAAGCTGCGCGCGGTCATGTCCGCCGGGTGACCGGGCCATTTCGAGGATGCGCTCAACGTGGGCGAAGTCGATTTGGCGAAGGTCGCCTTTCGCGGCGGCGATTGCGGCACGGATGAGGCGGCGGGCGACCGCTGGCTCGCGTAGCTCGCGCAGCGGTAGGGTTTGGGGATTAGGGATTGGGGATTGGGGAGCGGGCAGTGTCGATTGCCAGTAACGCTCTTCATCGCGGGCCACCGTTGCCATGTTTGCGAGCGTGTGATCGAGGTTTGGATTGAAGGCCTCGCGCAGCAGGGGGAGAATTTCGTGGCGGAGGCGATTGCGGGCATAGGAGCGATCTTGGTTCGATGCGTCTTCCCGCCAGGGAATGTTTCGCTTGCGCAGCCAGTCCTCGATTTCCGAACGATCGATTTCCAGCAGTGGGCGAACCAGGCCTTCCTTCGTTACCGGTAGGATGCCTGCGATTCCGGCTGAGCCTGCGCCGCGCAGGATGCGGAAGAGGACGGTCTCCGCTTGATCGGTGCGGGTGTGGCCGGTGGCGATACGATCCACGGTGCCGGCGGCGATTAGTTCGGCGAAGAATTTCCGGCGGACATCGCGCGCGGCCTGTTCCTGATTGTCCTGGATTGCGGGCACGTCCGCGGAATGGATGTGGAATGGGAGGGCGTATTTTTCTGCCAGAGCCTGGACGAAGGCGGCGTCCTGGCGCGACGCTTCGCCGCGGATGCCATGTTCGACATGGAGAACGCTTAGCTCGGACCATCTCAGCTCGCGCAGGGCATGCAGCAAGAAAACGGAGTCGGCGCCGCCCGATACTGCGACACCGATCCGCGAACCGGATGCGAACATCTGATGGTGCGCGATGAGCTGGGCGATCCGGTTGAGCATTGGGCGTGAACGAAAACTACGGCTTAATCCATATTGGCGTGGCCGGCACGTTCAAAGCAATCTTGCCCTTGAAGCTTGCGATCTCTAATGCGGTGGGGGATCGCCCTCGCCCGGAAATGCGTCTCGTTTTTCCCGGATCATCGCGAGCGCGGCACTCAGGTGACCGTGTTGTTACGCTCCTCATACCGCCGCAGGACTTCGCGCGCCGCCTGGCTTGCTTCGAGATCATCCGTGAGCGGCGGCGCTTTCGCTCCTGCTTCAAGCAAAGCTTCCACGGTTGCCCCGTAATCGCCGGTATCGCGATGCCAGCTATTTTCCGAGCCATGCAGCGCCGAGCCGAGCGCCGTGATTTCGTGTTCATTGTTCAGCTCTAATTTCGGACCATAGCGCAGAATCTCTTGGACCGCCGCCGCGTTGCCATGCCAAGCTGCCCATTGCAAAGCCGTCATGCCGTATTCGCCGAGCGCGTCCACTGGCAAGCCGGCTTGCAGCATCAGCCGCACCGCAGCCGTATTGTTGTTCTGCGCGGCGTCGGGGAGCTGGCGGCGATCCGCATCGGTCAATGTCGCAACCAGATTCGGACGCTTGGCCAACAGTTCGCGGAAGATCGCTTCGTCGCCCAGTTCGAAAGCTTGTGAGAGCTTCACATCTTCAGGACTGCGTTGGATTAACAACTGGAAGACATCTTCGTGCCCGAAATCGCGTGCTATCAGATGTGGGGTGCGATTCGGGCCGAAGATGGGGATGTAAATGGTGCCCTCGCTGCGGGAATCTTGCTTCGGAAAGAACGCTTCGTTGACGCGCGTCCGGATCGAATTGGGATCCTGGTCGAGATGCTGGCGCACCAGATCCATGTCGCCCAGCGCGGAGGCCATCAGGATATCGGTGCGGCATCCACGCGCGACCAGAAAGCGTGCGATGTCCTGGCGATCGCGCGGAAAGTAGCGCGCTTGAACAACACGGATCATGTGTTGCGCGGGAGTGGATTCGTGCTGCAGATCGCGTGCGTCGATCTCCGCGCCGGCTTCGAGCAGGAAGCGCGCGATGTCGACGGAGGACGCCAGATGAAGCGGTGTCTGTCCGCGCGCGCCATGCCGCGCCAGCTCGGCGGGATTCTCCGTCACGAATTCCCGCAGTTTTTCGAGCAGTCCGAGCCGAGCGGCCGAATGGGCGTCCAGCTTGGCGCCGCGTTCCATCAGAAATGGAGCAAACTCGGGCGAGCACTCATCCAGAACACCGACGCCTCCGGCCCACAGATGGCTTCGCGCGTTGATATCGGCGCCGGCTTCGAGCAGGACATCGATGGTTTTGCGATCGGTCCGCTGCACCGCGGCAAGCAGCGCCTGCATGCCGGCGCCGTAACCGGGCAGGGGATCGTTCAATTGCGCTTTCAACTCCGGATGGGCATCGAGCGTTTGCTTGGTTTTCACCGGATCCTGGGCGCGAATCGCGGCAGTGAGCAGTTCCGATGGTTCGCGCATTTTGGCGAGCGATTCCACATGCTCCTTCAACTTGGGCCAGCTTGAAAAGCCGTAGTCTCGGGCAATGGCGTGTTGGGCGTCGGCGAGCTTGAGGCTTGCAGGCGCGGAAAAGGAAACGTGAGAACGGAAAAGGGCGATTGCTTCGGCGTCCCCCTGCTGGGCACGGCGGAGCAACTCTTTGGCCTGTTCTCTAAGATGTTCGAGGTTTGGTTTAACGGGTAATTCGCGGGACATCAGTCCTCCTTCTTATGTCGCCCGGTGTCCGCTCGGTCGGGCAGAAGTGAGGTTGATGTTCAGTGCAACCTGTCGGCCAGGTGGGATCGTCCCTTTCCGCGGACGGGATGCATCCTGGAATGCAACGACTAGTATATACCGAAGCCTGGTAGGGCGGACCCCCTGGTCCGCAGCCGACGCCCTCGTCGGCTCTTTTGAACAGCGGGTCCTGGGGGACCCGCGCGGACCTGGGGGTCCGCCCCACTACTTGTTGAAGGGACGTTCGTTGATCCAATGAAATCCGCGGTTCACCAGCAGGAACTTCGAAGGGTCGATTCTTTTTAGCTTTACTACTAGCGAATCGCCGGCTAGAACCACGTGTTCGGCATCCGGACGAGTGTAGTTGAGCAGGCTCTTCTTGTCGACGGTGACCGTGTTCTTTTTCTCGTCGTACTCGGTGTTAAAGATATGCGAAGATTCGTCCATCATTCGGGCGGTGAATGCGGCAGGCGACGAAATCGCGACGCGGCGCCAGCGGGTGGCGTCTGTAATGTTGGGTGAAGTGAAGCTTTCGACTTCGTACAATCCGTAAATCGGAGGCTTCGGCCGATTCAAAACGTACCCTTTGTAGCCTTCCCAGCCGCCCTTGATGGTGCCGTAGAGAAAATATCCGACGAAGACAATCTGGAACACCACAGCGCCGGTTTTCAGCCAGTGCGGTTTGATCCCGCGAATCGCCAGGGGAGGTGCAGCCAGATTCACCGGCTCGGTCGGACGATTCAGCACCAGCAGATTCGCCAAGCGTCCCAGATCCGGCGCCATTAGGAAAATCGCCATTAGCAGAAGATTCGACGAGTACAGCTTGACCGGGACGTCGTAGCAGAAGTTCAGCATCACCACGTTGAGCAGAACCGCGGCCGATGCCATAGCCCCGAGCGTCGCGGTGCGGCGAAACAGCAGCAGCGTCGCGCCGGTAACCTCAGCGAGTCCGGAAAAAATAACGTACGCCGTCGAATATCCCATGAAGTTCCACAGCACGCCCATCGGTGAAAATTCGCCGAACGGTTCGATGAGGCGGCTGAGAGAAGGAAAGATGAACTGCGTGGGAATCACTTTTGCGAAACCGTACCCGAACAGCGTGAACGAAAGCGCGTAGCGTGTGTAGACGCGGAAGTAAAAATTCAGCCGTGCATATTCCCTGCGTTTGTAATCGATCGCGGACCAGGCGATGGTGGCAAGCAACGCCGTGACTAATAACAACAGGTTCTCGATGTAATCGAGCGTGGTGTCTCCGCTTCCATTGACTGCCGGATACACAGTCACCGGCCCGCTCAAATGGAAAACGTGAATCGCAACCCACGGGACGATGGTGTGCCAGAGCTGCTGGTATTTTTCCGAGAGCCAGGGAACTCCGGGAACGGCCTCGAGCAAATTGACATGCCCCGCCATCGGCAGGTTGTAAAGCATGAAGTACGAAAACACAAAGCGGAAAGCGATGCGCTTCGCCAGACTCCAGTGCCCGGGCGCGCTTTCGATGCGCGGCTCGGCGAGCGCCGGCGCCATTTGAACAGCCTGTCCCATAACGGTTTCGATGGGGAGAATTATATCTCAGCCGGTCCCCCCGCTTACGAAGATGGCCTTTGCCACCCTAGGAGACATTACGCCAGGCGATTAAGCGGAACTCCTCTATGTCCGGTTCTACGCTCCTGCGAGACTAGGTGCATGACATCGTTGGCCGGCGAACTCTCGGTAGTTGTCGGCTTGGTGGTGTTATTTATTTTTGTCGTGTTCGGCTCTTTGAGATTCAATCGTAGCCGCCGGGAAAAGACACGTAGCCGCAGGATCACCGATCGGCTGCTCAACTGGAAATAAATAGCCACGGATGCACACGGATAAAACTTTCTCATCCGTGCCCATCCGTG
>DATGIH010000464.1:0-5870 GCA_035295865.1 Bryobacteraceae bacterium | reverse complement strand
GCTCTTCGTTATTTCCGGCGAGAAAGCTGTTGACGGTTTCCTGGGCCTGCGACTGCGAGCGCTCCACTCCACCGACCATGCTTTCGAGCATGGATTGAAAGCCACCTGGAGCGGCGCCGGGAGAGGCGGCGGCCGTGGAGGAATTGGTGGCGGAGAGTTCGGGAAGACTAACGGGCCGGATCGCAGAGATTGGTATCGACATGAATTTAGCGGAAGAGATCGATTGACTTTTGCAGCATGTCCTTGACGGCGGAGATAGCGGCGACGTTCGCTTGATAACCGCGAGAAGCGCCCATCAGATCCACCATGTCTTCGGCCGGATTGATCTTGGGAAACGCGACGTAGCCGTTCTTGTCGGCGTCCGGATGTCCGGGCATGTAGCGTTGAACGGGCTCGCTGTCGTCGACGGTGGTTTGCGCGACTGTGACGCCAGAAATGGAAGAGCCGAGCGCATTGTTGAGTTCGGATCCGAAAGAGCCGACCGACGGGTCTTGTTCGAACACGACGTCTTTTCTACGATACGGGCCGCCTTCGGGAGTGCGTGTGGTTTCGGCATTTGCGAGATTTTCCACCAGCAGCTCGGCACGCTGCCGTTGCGCCGACATACCTGAACCGCTGACGGAGAGGGACGAAAAGAGGCTCATGCTGTCTTACCTTCCTCGATGGCGCTGCGGATGGTTGCGAGCTCAGACCGCGCCAGGTTGGTGGCTACGGCGAAGCGCAGCGCGTTCTCCGAAAGCAGGCGAGCTTCGCGATCCATATCCACGTTGTTGCCGTCGTTCTTGGTTTTAAGTCCGGAGACTTCGATCGGAGTGGGACCGCTGTCATTGTCGAACAGGTTGGCGAGCTCCGTGTGGAAATCGATGTCCTTGGTTTTATAGCCGGGCGTGTCGACGTTGGCGATGTTCGAAGCGACGAGCTTCTGGCGGGCGCTCAAGAGAGTCATGTAGCGCTCCATGCCGACGCCGGCGTTTTCTAACATGATGCCATCGCAATGCAATTTTGCTGCCGCGCGTTTGGGAGCGGTGAATCAGTGAGTTGGGGATGGGGAGTGTTTTAGATGTGACGGATGGTGTTGAGATTTCGACGGTGGGTCAGGGAAAAACAATTTGGCCACGGATGGACACGGATAAAGACAGCTAGCCGCGAAGTTGGACGCTTTGGGTGGGGCGATCGGTTGTGCCGTAGCGGGAAGCTTTTTGCACGATGTCTAACTGGGCGCCGGCCATGGCGCGGCGCACCACCGTCATTTCGTGGGCCCACGTTAGTAACTCGCGCGTGTTTTGTGGAAGCGTGGATGTGGCGCGCTCGGATTCGGGCAAGGCTTCCCAGACTTCGCGGGCCATTTCCGCATAGTCGTTGACCAGGCGGTTGGCTAGGACATGGTCGCCACCCAGGAGCGCCGAGCGAAGGTCGACCGCGATTTTATCCAGCGCTTGCGACATTGGGGTTGTTACTGGTGGCGTACTGGAAGAGTCCGGTCAAGAACGTGTTTTGCTGCTGGAGTGTTGCGATCAGCGCGTCGGCTTGTGCCATCTGCGCTTGTAGAGTGGCTTGCAAGGTGTTGACACGCGCTTGATTGGTGGTGATCTGTTGTTGATCGGAGTTGACCTGGTTCTGTAACGCTTGGGCTTCGTTGTTAATCAAGCCCGTGGTCGGATCCGTGAGCGTGTTCAGCGTATTCGTTGCGAACTGGATGAATCCGCTGGTTGGGCTTCCGAGAAACGAAAGCGCGTCGGTGACTTGCGACGAAGAAAGACCGCCGATCGCGGTGGGATCGAAAGTCAAAGTACCTTGCTGCGTGAACTCCAGACCCAACTGCGTCAGGTTGGTGATGGAGCCGGAGCCTCCCGAATACGTTCCGAGTTGATTGAGCACGATGCCCATCGACAAGACGGTGCTGTCGCCGGTCAAGGCGCCACCGTTTTGGCCGTGGTTCTTCTGAACTTCGGAAACCGCCGCATTGAAGGCAGTGACGAAGCTCGAAAGCGCGTTGGAAACTGAGCTCAGGCTTGCGGCCACGGATATGCTCGTGGTGCCGGTTTGCGTGCCAAGAGTCACGTTCACGCCGGGAGCGATGGTCACGTTAGAAGAATTTGTCGTAATGCCGGCAGGCGGCTGTCCATCCACTTGATAGGAAGCGCTCGACCCGCCAGACAGAACATTTAGCAGATCGCTGGCGCCATCGTTCAACTGAATGGCGTTGTTTCCGAGGCCTGTGCCTTGTACGACAAGGCGATAATCCGCGGCCGAGGGCGATCCGAGGTTCACGACGACAGCTTGCACGGGCGCGCCGCTGGAGTTGATGGCGCTGGCGAGCGAGTTCAGGCTTTCCGCGTTCGGTTGGATGTTGAATGTTTGCGTTCCCACCGTCAGAGTAAAGGACGTGGATTGGCTTATGCTCTGCGATGCCGGATCTGTAACCGGAGTCGGAGGAGCGCTACTGATGGCGCTAGCTGGGGATCCTACATTCAGTAGCGTAACGGTGTAAGTACCAGGCAGAGGTGTTCCGGATAAACTGGCTTGCGCGACCGAGGTGTTGCTGGATTTAACCGCGAGCGCTCCGTTGCTGGCGCCGTTGGCAACCGATTGCAGCGAAGTTTGCAAGCTTCCAAACAACGAGTTGAGTTGTCCGAGCTCTGTGGCCTTGGTAGTGGCTTGGTTCTGGTCGGCCTGCAGCAGTTGAATCGGCAGTGACGCAATGGAAACCGCGCGAGTCACGGCTGCCTGAAGATCGCCCGAGTAGCTGCTGGATCCGGTAAGGGTGGTTTGCGGAGCGGTGGAAGAAAGCAGGCTACTGACGGAGCTGGAACTCATGATAAATCCTCAAAACAAAAAAACTGGGCCGTTCTTGGTTAAGATCGGCCCAGCGTCAAGGTTACTTTAGCTGCAGACTACTGGAGAAGTTTCAGGACCGCACCCGGAGCCGCGTTGGCTTGCGCCAGAGCCGCGATCGAGGACTGCAACAAGGTCTGAGCCTTGGTCAGGTTGGCAGCCGCGGAGGCGACGTCGGCATCGCGGATCGCGGACTGCGCGGTCGAGAAGTTGGTGATTTGCGAATTGGCCAGGGTGGAAGCGTAGTTGAGCAGGTTTTCACCGGCTCCGACGCGTCCTTGTACCAGACCCAGGGCGCTGATCGCGTTCGTGATGGCGGTCAGAGCGGCTACCGCGTTACCGGTAACGGATCCAGAGGTGGTAGGCGTAACAGTGGCCTGCGCGCCGCTCGCAGTGAAGGTGCCGGCAGCAGTGTCCGTGGACGCCGTGAAGTTGCTCACGCTCTGGAAGGAGATTCCGGTTCCAGCCGCGTTTGCGATGGCGTAGATGCCGAGGGCGGCCGTCTTCGAGTTGATCTTCGAAAGAGCGGAAGCCAAGGTATCGGTGGCCAACAGCGCGATGTTCGCGGTGCCTTGGCCATTCTGGAAGGTCAGGTTTTCCGCTTTGCCGGCGTAAGTGCCCGCGCCAGCGACGCTATAATCGCCGGTGTTGGTGGCGGTGGAAGCGGCAGTGGCAATCGGATTGGCATCGGTGGTGGTAACTGCGGTGATGGTGAACGGCGTACCGCCGCCGAAGTTGAGCTGCCCGTCGCTTCCGACCGAGGCGCTGAGGCCGTACGCGGACAACTGGCTGTTCAAGCTGGAAAGCACCCCAGCTTCGGTAAGCGCGCCGCTTCCGCCCACGGATAATGTGTGGGTTTGCGCGCCGCCATTCGAAGAATAGACGTTGAGGGTGAAGGTCTGGGCTGCAGTGGCAAGGAAGGTGGCGCCCGGCGCGTCCAAACGAACCGTGTTCGGTGTTCCGCCCGAGAGTTCCGAGCCGCCCGCCGCAACGCTAGCGGTCGAGAGGCCGAGGCCGGCCGCATCCACTTGGTTCGCGGAGCCGCTCAGATCGATGCTGACCTGTCCATTGCCGGAGTTGTTGCCACCGCCGATGAACACGGAGTTGACGCCGTTATATTTGCCGCCCGACGCGAGGCCGATGTTGTTGGCTTGGCGCGTGATTTCCTGCGTCAGCGACTGGAACTCCTGATTCAGCGTGTTACGATCGCCGGCGAAGGTGGCGCTGGCGGATTCGGTGGCGAGCGTTTGCAAACGGTCCAGGATGGTTGAAATGTTGTTCAATCCGCCGTCAACAATCTGCAGGATGCTGGTGCCGTTGCTGGCGTTCAGGACGCCCTGCTGCAGTTCGGCGATGGTGGATCGATATTGGTTGGCTACGGCCAAACCTGCCGCATCATCTCCGGATCGGTTAATACGATAGCCCGACGACAACTGCTGAATTGCCTGGCTTTCGAGATTGGAGTTCTGGCTGAGGGCCTGTTCGGCGAATAACGATGTTGTGTTGGTCTGAATCGAAATTGACATTGTTGCTCCTCTATTCGTTTCTGTCCGGCCTCCGCCGAACCACGCCGTTCTCAGCGTGCTGATATCTTGTCGATGGTTGCGCAGCCTTTTTCACACTTTTTTTCAACATTTTGTATGGGAAGAGGCCGCATAAAGTACTGTCGAAGCGTCGACATAAACTATTTCTTTACCGCCGCTTTGATGCCTTCTACATTCTGAACGTGAAGGCTGTTGACGATCACCACATCCACGCGGCGGTTGCGAGCGCGGCCCTGCGGCGTATCATTGGTATCCACGGGAACCGTGTCGGCACGCCCCACCACCGAAAATCGTTCGAAGGGCAGATGAAAGTCTTCGCACAATGCATTTAAAACAGCGATGCCTCGCGCACAGGATAATTCCCAGTTGCTTTTGAAGCGCGCGTTGTGAATCGGAATGGAATCGGTGTGACCTTCGAGTTGGATCGGATTCGGCAGCGAACCGATGAGCGCTGCCAGTGTCTTCATGGTGGAGTAAGAATCTTTTTCTAACGTGTCGCCGCCGGAGGGGAAAAACGCGGATTCGCGCAAGCTGATCACCAAGCCGCGCGCTTCCATTCGCAGTTCCAACTTACCGGCTTTGATTTCCGCTTCCAGTTCCTTAGTGAGTAACTGGAGGGAGGGCAGTAGTTCGGCTATGTTCTCCTGCGCCGTTTCTTTTAACACGTGTTGAGCGCCGCCTGGGCCGCGCATCATCGCGTTTCCGACGCCTTTGTCGTCCACGGTTCCGCCAAGAATTTTCGCGACAGCCGGAGGCACGTTGAAAGAACTTCCGTCTTTCAGAGCCTTTTCCACGGCCTGGGAAACTTGCTTGGCGCGAGACTTATCGGTTTGCGAGGACGCGAACATCACCACGAAGAACGCGAAGAGCAGTGTGATGAAGTCGGCGTATGAGACTAACCATCGTTCGTGATTTTCAGGATGTGGCACTTGTTTCTTCATCGGGGCTTATCCCCGGACTGGCGCGGTTTGCGCCGCCTTGCCTGGCGTGGCTTTGGATTTAGCGGCGGCTGCTTCAGGACTTTCGTCGAGGAACGGTTCGAGTTTGATCCGAATGAGTTTCGGGTTCATGCCCTCCACCATGGCGCAGACGCCTTCGAGCATGAGCTCCTTCATCTCGATGGCATGGTGGAATCGCGCTTTGATCTTGTTCGCTACGGGAAGAAAGAAGATGTTGGCGGACGCGACGCCGTATACCGTCGCGACGAACGCTACAGCAATGCCGCGGCCGACTTCTTCAATGTTCTCGAGATGCTTCATCACCTGGATCAGGCCTAGCACGGCACCGATAATGCCGATGGTGGGCGCGTAGCCGCCGGCGGCTTCGTAAACTTTGGCGATGGCTTCGCCGTTGTGATGTTCCACCGCGATATCCAGCTCCATCATTTTGCGGAGTTCCTGTAGATCCGTTCCGTCGACGCTGAGCGAGATTGCTTTGCGGAGAAACGGATCGGCAATATTCGGAAGATCGTTCTCGAGCGAGATGATGCTG
>DATGIH010000463.1:0-14939 GCA_035295865.1 Bryobacteraceae bacterium | reverse complement strand
TGATCGGGCGGACGGTGCTCGGCGCACCGCAGACTTCGCGCGTGGAACGCAAAGGAGTCCTGCCACAGGCCGTGTACCTCGACTATTCGCAGGAACGGCTGGCGTCCTACGGATTGCAGCCTGCGGATTTGGGCCGTGTCCTGAATGCGCGCAACATCACGCTGCCGGGAGGATCGATAGACGCGGGCAGGGGGCAGATTCAGATCGACCCTTCCGGCAAATTTGAAACTGCCCGCGCGATCGGCGATGTTCTTCTGAGACCATCGCCAACCGCCTCACCCCTGTATCTGCGCGACCTCGTTCAAATCAGCCGCGCGTACCAGGCGCCGCCAAACTATCTGAATTTCTACACGGACACCGGCAAGGACGGTAAGCCGCGCCGCAGCCGCGCCATTACGCTGGCGGTTTACATGCGCTCCGGCGAGCAGATCCAGAAGTTCGGCGCCGCGATCGACGAGAAGTTAAAACAGCTGCGTTCCGTTCTGCCGGCTGACCTGATCATCGCGCGCACCTCGGATCAGCCTCTTCAAGTAAAAGAAAGCGTGGACCTGTTCATGGAGGCGTTGTACGAGGCGATTGCGCTGGTAGTGGTCATCGCGCTCATCGGGTTCTGGGAATGGCGTTCGGCGCTGCTGATGGCCTTGTCGATACCGATCACGCTGGCCATGACCTTCGGCCTAGCGCACATGCTGCACATCGATTTACAGCAGGTCTCCACCGCCACTCTGATCATCGCACTCGGCTTATTGGTGGATGTTCCGGTGGTGGCCAACGACGCGATCAAACGGCAACTGGCGGGCGGGAATGGGCGAAGCATCGCGGCATGGCTCGGCCCTACGAAACTCGCGCGCGCCATTGTCTATGCGACGTTAACCAATATCATTGCGTATCTCCCGTTCCTGATGCTCACGGGCTCGACGGGCGATTTTCTGCATAGCCTGCCGATCGTGATGGCAGCGGCGTTGCTCTCATCGCTGGTGGCTGCGATGACATTTGTCCCGCTGCTCGGCTACTACTTGCTGCGCGCGCCGAAGAAGCCGGAACCAACGCTGGAAGAGCGGCGCACGCGCGGATTTTACGGCGTCTACTACAGCCTTGCCGGAAAGGCCATCCGTTGGAGGTGGGCCGTGCTCGGCGTGTCGTTCGCATTTCTCGCATTGGGCGGACTGGTCGCTTCAAGACTTAAGAGCCAGTTTTTCCCGGATGACGTCCAGTACTGGTCTTATGTCGACGTCTGGCTGCCCAATGATGCGGCGCTCGCCGCCACGAATGAAGCCGCACAGCGCGTAGAGTCCATCGTGCAGCGAGTAGCCGATGAGTATGGGCGGGCCCATCCGTCCAAGGAACACCAAGGGGAACGCCAGGGAGAGCCGGGACAGCTTCTCGAATCGCTCACGACTTTCGTCGGCGGAGGCGGGGCGCGCTTCTGGTTTTCCGTTGCCCCCGAGCTCGAGCAGCGCAACTATGCACAGATCCTGATCCGGCTGCGAGACAAGGAAGCGACTCCTCGCCTGGCTGGGCCGCTGCAGGCCGCAGTGGAAAAGGAAGTCCCGGGCGCGTACGTGACCGTTCACCAATTGCAGACCAATCCGGTGGAGTTTCCGGTGGAAGTGCGCATCTCGGGAACATCGGATGTCGATCCGAAGGAGGAACCGGCTGACATCGAGAATCTTCGGGCGCTTTCCGGAGCCGTCGAAAACATTTTCCGATCGGTCCCAGGGGCAGCGGTCGTGCAGAACGATTGGTTCCCGGAGAGTCCGGAAGTAAAACTGATGATCGACCCGGATCGGGCCAATCGCGCCGGTATAACCAATCGCGACGTCGCGAATTCCACGACCACGGCTATGAGCGGAACCACCGTGACCACGCTGCGCGAGGGCAATCAACAGATTCCCGTCATCGCCCGCTTACAGGCTTTGGAGCGCGCGCAGCTTTCCGATGTGCAAAACCTTTATGTATATTCGAGCCAAGGATCGCAAAAGGTCCCGTTGCGAACCGTCTCCTCAGTGGTCAATCAGATGGTGACCGAGCGCATCCGCCGCCAGGAGCACTTCCGAACCGTCGGAGTTCATGTTTATCCGCAGCCCGGCGTTCTGGCGTCCGAGATCCTAAAACAGGCCCTCCCGCGACTCACCGAGTTCCAGAAACATATGCCAAGCGGCTATCGCATGCAGATCGGAGGCGAGCAGGCCAAGCAGCAGTCTGGATTCGCAAATTTGACGACAGTTCTGCTGATTTCGATTGTGGGAATTTATGCTGCGTTGCTGCTGCAATTCGGTGATGCAATAAAACCGCTACTGGTACTCGCGGCCACTCCCTATGGCGTTGTGGGCGCGCTTATCTGCCTGGCGATCATGGGATCGCCGTTCGGCTTCATGGCGTTCCTGGGGATCGCGAGTCTCATCGGTGTGATCGTCAGCCATGTCATCGTGCTGTTCGATTTCATCGAAGAGATGCGCGAAAAAGGCGAGCCGTTCGAGCAGGCCATTCGCGACGCGGGAATCGAACGCCTGCGGCCGGTGATCATCACCGTGGCGGCCACGATCCTGGCGCTGTTCCCGTTGGCGAGTCATGGCGGCCCGCTGTGGCAACCCTTGTGTTACGCGCAAATCGGCGGCCTGGCCGTGGCGACCTTCATCACCTTGTTGTTAGTGCCGGTATTCTACAGCATCGCCGTGCTGGATCTCAAGATTGTGAAATGGACGAAGCCAAATCAAGAAGGCGAAATGGCGGCGCTTCCATTCGCGGGAAACGAACCTGCCAAGAACGAAGAAGTTCCTGTTTACTGACGGGCCGGAGGGAGAGGAAAGAATGAGCCTATTTCATAATTCAAACCCAGCAGCAATTTCAGCACTGGCGGCCATCTTTGGCTCGCTGGCCGGCGGGTTGGCCTCAAGTGTCAGCACTTGGATCTCGCAAAGGCATCAAGACCGGCGGGATATCGTCGCCAGGAGAATCTCTCACCGTGAGCAGTTGTATTCAGAGTTCATTAGCGAAAGTGCGCGCGCTTTCGCCGATGCCCTAGAACACAATTTTCACGACCCTAGAACGCTGGTCCCCACCTATGCAGTTCTGAGCCGCATCCGTGTCAGTTCCTCGCCTGATGTACTTCGAAGCGCTGAACAAACTGTCGATCGCATCATAGCGACTTATTCGGAGCCAAACCTCACTCCCGAGGAAATTTCGTTGAAGGTTTCCACTCACAACGACCCGCTACGCGAGTTCAGCGGAATCTGTCGGCGTGAACTCGAATTGCTGTGGAAAGGTTTATGACCGTTAAAAAGCAGATCGTTATTTTGGGAGGCGGATTCGCCGGCGTCGAGACCGCTCGATATCTCGACCGTACCGCTGCAAAGCGCGCCGATGTCGAGGTCACACTTGTCAGCAGAGATAACTTCACTCTCTTTACTCCGATGCTGGCCGAGGTAGTGGCCGGGGATCTCGAGCCGGCCCACATCTGCAATTCCCTTCGAAAACTGCTTCGGCATGTAACGGTTCTGAGCGCGGAAATCAAAGCCATCGATCTGGCGGCTCGGCAAGTGACGATCTCCTACGGCATCCGGGCGCTTACCCGAGTGTTGCCGTTTGATCACCTCGTTCTGGCGCTTGGGTCGGAGACGAACTATTTCGGAATTCCGGGCGTGGCCGGACATGCGCTTGGCATCAAGACGCTTGGCGATGCGGTGATGCTGCGGGCCGGCGTGATTGCGATGCTGGAAGCCGCCAGTGTCGAGCCGGACCCTGAGAGGCGGAAGCGGATGCTCACCTTCGTAGTCGCGGGTGGCGGTTTCGCCGGTGTCGAGACGGTCGGAGCTATCAATGATCTCGCCCGGGAGAGCCTCCCGCACTATGGCCGGGTTGATCCGCGCGAAGTCCGCGTGGTCTTGATCAGTGGAAAGGCGATCCTTCCTGAACTGGGCGAGGCGCTCGGCCTCTACACGCACGAAAGGCTCCGGAGGCGTCAAGTCGAGATCAAACTTGGTGTTAAAGTCAACGCTTATGCGGAGGGGGCCGTGCATTGTAGCGACGGGGAAGTGATCCCAGCAGAAATGTTGGTATGGGCTGCGGGTGTTTCTCCCAGTCCGATCCTGAACGACATTCCTTGCGATCTCCAAAAGGGAAGAGTAGTGGTTAGTTCCACTCTGGAAGTTCCTGGGGCTCCTGGAGTATGGGCGGTGGGCGACTGTGCGCTGATCATCGACCCGGCTTCAAAACTTCCTTACCCTCCCACCGCCCAACATGCCCTGCGCGAGGGGCGGCGTGCCGGTGAGAACATTTATGCCCGTTTACGCGGTAAAGAACTAAAGCTCTTCCGGTACAAGATGCTTGGACAGCTCGCGACAATTGGCCGGCGCACTGGAGTAGCCAAGATGTTCGGCCTCAAGTTTTCAGGAGCTCTGGGGTGGTTACTGTGGCGGACCGTCTACCTGATGAAGTTGCCGCGATTTGAGAAGAAGTTGCGTGTCGGGCTGCAGTGGGCTCTGGATGTAGTCTTTGCGCGCGACCTAGGCCAGTACCTCACCCCACGGGACGTTGGGTCGCTGAATCGGCTGCTGGAAACAACCAGGCGCGAGGATTCCGCCGCAACACCGCAACAGGATCGTTTTAGAAGGATCGCGTGATGATTTGCAAGAGGTGGTTCTCCCTAAAATGACTCCCGGATGGCTCGGACAAATGGAGAGGATTCTCGAGACGCTGAACCAGGGCGTGGTCCTCATCGACGACCAGGACGCGATGATCTTCGGGAATCGGGTATTTGAACAAATGGTCGGGCTGGATGTAGGCGAGTGGAAGCAAAAATCGCCGCGCGAGTTGTATGACAACGCGGCGTTGCAGTTTCTCGAAGAGAAACGACAGTCCAGCCGCGACGCCGATCAATTCGAATTCTTTCTGCCCCGCCCAAACAGAGTGCCGATGCCGGTGGTTGTCACGACACGTCGAACCACTGCGCCTGACGGAAGGCCCTACCACGTAATTACTCTCACCGACATCACGGAGCAGAAAACGCACGAGCAAGAGCTCCGCGAGGCTAACCGGCTCTTGGCCGAGAGCCAGCAGCTGCTTCAGATGGAGTTGACTCTCGCGGCGCGCGTGCAGCGAACTCTAGTGCCGCAACCAATGGTTTGGGAAACGTTTGTGGTGGAGACGGCGTATGAGCCGGCGCATACCATTGGCGGCGACTTCGGGTTGGTTGCCGAAAGGGATCAGCATCTCAACCTGCTGGTATGTGATGTTTCCGGACACGGCATCTCTGCGGCGCTGATTGCCAACAGAATTTACATGGAAACCCTGGCGCTGGTGGGCCAGCAGCGTCTCGATCAATTGCTGCACAAGCTGAACCGAATGGTTCTCGACGGAATCCAACCGGAAGGCTTCTTTTTTACTATGGCCGTTGCACGCATCGATCGAAACCGGCGTTTGACTTACGCTGGCGCTGGTCATCCGCCGGCGATCCTAGTGACACCCGCGGGGGAAGTTCGGATGTTGGCGTCGCGCAGCGGAGCTCTGGGTTTGATGGACGATCCCATAGACGCCAATGCAACGGAGGAAGTGGAAATGTCGGCGGGAGATCGCCTCCTTCTGATGACCGATGGGTTGACGGAAGTATTCAACAATCGCCGGGAGATGCTGGGTGATGAGGGTCTGAACCGCATCGTGAAATCACACTTTCGCGCGCCGTTGGCCGAAATGAAGCAGGCGATCCTGGACGACGTTGCGGCATGGCGTCAAGGACCTGCGACTGACGACGTATCGATGGTGCTGGTGGAAGTCGGCTAGAGGTACGCAAGAATCAGCCTGGGTGGGCACGCACGAGAACATTTTCGTACTCGGGCCAACTGGCGCCGGAAAAAGCTTCGTGACCTGTGCGCTGGCGCAGAAGGCGTGCCGCGATGGTTATTCGGCACACTACACCCGTGCCCAACGCTTTCGAGATCTCGCACTGGCCCGCGCCGATGGTAGCCTCGGAGTTTGTTGGCCCGGCTCAGCCGCATCGACGTTCTTGTTATCGATAACTGGGTGATGGCTCCACTATCGGAACCCGAGCGCTGCGACTTCTGGGAGATCTGCGAGGATCGATACCAAGTCCGCTCGACTATCCTAACCTCACAACTGCCCGTCTTACGCTGGCACGAACAGGCCGGCGATCCAACGCTAGCCGATGGCATCCTCGATCGTTTAGTCCACAATGCTCACCGCATTGAGATGCGTGGCGACTCGATACGAAAAGGCCGTGGCAAGGCAGAACACTGACATAAGGTTGTTCGGAAAGTTGCGTGGCTGCTCTGAGAATCAGAACATATAGGAAGAACGTCATGGCTGAGATTCTGGGCCGATGTGGCAGCCTTCCGTTGCGTGAGCGTCTCGGTGTGCCTCTCGCTGTTCTCATTCTCCTGATCTTTGTTGGCGTCGGCATCGACGCAATCATCCACCCCAGACGGCACATGAACAGCTACCTGCGTTCCGGGGGAGAGATGCTACGTGAATGGAATGAAACCGGCGTACAGTTCGCGGGACTGGTATTCAGTTGCGGCGCGGGTTGGATGTTGTACGAACTAGTCCGATCGGTGTGGGGTGAGTGTTTTGGGTAGCATGGTTTCTGTGTGCTGATGCGGGGACAGGACGTGCCGTCCTTTCCCTGCACCCCTTTTCTGGCTAGCGGCGCTCTTCCTTCGCTGCGCTCCGGTTAGGTTTTCCTTGACGAAGCCGAACACTTCTTGCACATCGAGATGCCAGCGTCGCTACGCTCCAATGGTGTTCTGTTTCATCCAGGAATGCCGTTCGGCTTTCCTCCGGAAACAGCGTTCGGCTTGGCCGGAATCCTCAATTGATAGCTACAAATCGTCTACAGTGGCATTAGCTGCGGTTAAGAAGAGGGGTCCAACCCGTTGAAGAATTTGGTCGGGGCGGGGCGATTTGAACGCCCGACCCCCTGCGCCCAAGGCAGGTGCGCTACCAGGCTGCGCTACGCCCCGACATGTGCTGCTCTCTTGATTCTAAACTACCGGCCTGCTCGGGTAAACTTTTCCATCCCGACGCTGCAACAAACCCAGCTTTCTCACGCATTCGAAGTTTGGAAACAAGGGTGCTCACTCCACGCGAAGGAGAGCCACATGCCCGCTACCGTTTGGAAAGGCTTCATCAGTTTCGGCCTGGTTTCGTTCCCCGTCCGCCTATTTTCAGCCGCGCGCGCGGAGACCGTCCATTTCCACATGCTCCACAAAAAAGACCACTCTCGCGTTAAGGAAGTCTGGTATTGCGCGGAAGAAAATAAGCCGATTGAGCGCGCCGAGATCGAAAAGGGCTTTGAGGTCGCGAAAGGCGAATACGTCGTCGTGGATGATGAAGACCTGAAAAAGATCGCTCCGCCCACCGCCAGCACCATGGACATTTTGCAATTCGTGGACAACGACGAGGTGGATCCCATCTACTTCGAAGCCTCGTATTATGTTGCACCGGAGGAGAAGACCGCCAAGCCGTATGCTCTGTTCGTCGCAGCGCTGACCGACACCAAACAGGACGCCATCGCGAAAATCGCCATGCACAATCGCGAGCACGTGGTGCTGATCCGCCCTGCCGAAACTGGTCTGCTGCTTCACACGTTGTTTTATCCAGACGAGTTGCACAGCGCCAATCGCCGCGAAGCTCCCAAGACAAAATATTCCGCGAAGGAGTTGGAGCTGGCACGGAGTCTGGTGGAGCAGCTCAAGGCGCCGTTCAAGCCACAAAACTTTAAAGACGAGTACCGCGAAAACGTCGAGCGGCTGATCGAACAAAAGCAAAAAGGACAGAAGATTACTGCGGTCAAGCAGCCCCGCCAGGCGCCCGTGGTGGATTTGATGGAAGCGCTGAAAAAGAGCTTGAAGTCGGCGGCCCCTAAGAAGCCGGCGCGCCGGACGAAAGCCGCGTAAGCGTGGTCTCGATCTCGGCTTCCACCCGCACCGCATCCCAGCCGCGCTTTGCCGCCAGTGCTTGCGCCAAAGGCAGCAGCGTGGTGCGGTCCCAGCGCTGCTCATAACCCAAATACGTGGAGACGAACAGGTAGTCTTCCAAATGTTGCTCCATCAGATCGCCGATTTCCCGCTCCACCGGTGGAAACGGCGTGTCGGCTGTCCGATGGATTTCAGCAAGCTCCGGCGCGACGTCTTTGCACACCAGATCGCTCGCTTCCTCGCTCATGGAGCGGTACGTGGTGTACTTCCCGCCCGCGATATGCAGAATTCCTTCCTCGCCGTTCCAGATTCTGTGATCGCGGCTGGCGCGCGTGGCGGATCCGGAAGTGCGCACTAATGGCCGCAGTGAACTGAATGTGGAAATCGGCGCAACATCCGCCTGCCGCGGGAAAAGCTTCCGAACGATCCCAAGCAGGTACTCTGTCTCCACTCGGGAGATATGCACGCAATCCGGGCCCTCTCGATGATCCTCGTCGGTAGTCCCCACCAGCGTTAATTGATTGCGGCTGCCCCAGGGAATCACGAACACAATCCGCCCGTCGGGCTCAAAATGCGCGATCGCATGATCGCTTGCATTGACTCGTGGAATCACGATATGCGAGCCGCGCACCAGGCGCAACGTCTCGGGATTGCTCCAGGCGCCGCGCGCATCTACCAATTTACGTGCGACGATTTCGAACGGCGCGCCGGTCAACGCATCCGTGCATCGTACCCGCCAGCCGGATTCCGCGCGTTCCATTCCGTCGGCACGCACATAATTCACCGCAATCGCGCCGCGCTCGACGGCATCTGCCAGATTTTCCACCACGAATCGCGCGGATGGGATCGCTGCGTCGTAAAACAGCGCGGCCGCAGTCAGTCCCTGACAACGCAAGCCCGGCTCCATCCGCGCCAGCTCATTCTTGTTCAAGATCCGGTGCGGTGCGATCGCATCCGATCCAGCCAAACGATCGTACAACCAGAGCCCCGTTCCATAAACGACGCGCGATTTGACCCCGTACATCGGTAGAAAAAATTGCAGCGGTTTCACAAACTGCGGCGCGAGCTTCAGAAGGAGCGCGCGCTCATGCAACGATTCCCGAACCAGGTGCAGCTCGAGATATTTCAAGTAGCGCAGCCCGCCGTGAATCAATTGCGAATTCTTCCCGCTGGTGCCGGAAGCGAAGTGATTCTGTTCCACCAACCCTACGCGCAGTTTCGATTTTGAGCCATCCACGCGCAGCGCCAGGTCGCGCAGGACGCCCGCGCCGTTGATTCCGCCGCCGATGATCAGCACGTCCACGCCGGCTTTGAGCTTCTCGATTTGATCGGCGCGCGCGGGCGTCATTCAAGTAGAAGCTTAGCAGCCCGGCGCGATATAATTCGGGTCTGGAACGCAAGTCTCTCCTCCTGTTTTACGGGACACTCACCCTTCTATTTATGGCGCTCACGGTGTATGCCGTCACCTGGGCAGTTGCGTGGGACGAAGGTTTCCATCTGCTGGCCGCGCAGCTAATCCACGCCGGCAAGCGCCCCTATCTGGATTTTCTTTTTCCGCAGACCGCGCTGAACGCATACTGGGTGGCCATGTGGATGGGAATCTTCGGAGAAGGCTGGCGTATGGTCCATGCATTGGCCGCGATCACTACCATGGCCGCTGTTTGGATGTCCGCGGATTATGTGCGGCGAAAATTTCCAGTCTCCGAATGGCGGCTGCCGCTTGCGATCGCCACAGCGCTGGCCGTCGGACTCAACTCCGAAGTTTTCCAATTCGGGACCATCGGACAAGGTTACGGATTCGCGCTATTCCTGACCGTGGCCGCGTTTCGGCTCGCGCTCATTGCCGTGGAGCGGAACGCGCTGCTTTGGCCGATCCTCGCTGGCTTGGCCGCGGGAGGAGCGGCCGCGTCAACGCTTTTGACTGCCCCAGTTGCGCCGGTGTTGTTCCTGTGGATTTTGATCCAAAGCCGGACGGGATCGCGCTGGCTCAAAACCGCGCTCTTTCTCGCGGGAACATTCGTCCCGTTTGTGCCGCTACTCCGGCTTTTCCTTGAATCGCCGCGCATCGTGCGCTTCAATATTTTCGACTACCACTTCTTCTTCCGCCAACTGGAGTGGGATGGCGCGATTCAACACGATATCGGAGTGCTGATCTCCTGGATCAATTCCGCGCCGGATACGTTGGTCGGGCTGTTGGCACTAGCTGGTCTCTTGTTTGTCATCCGGCGCAGCGGCTGGGATCGCGCGGTTCGCTCGGAGTTTCATCTGTGCGGATGGCTCACGTTCGCCTTAACCATCCATCTCTCGACAGCGCATCCCACCTTTGAACGCTACTTTCTCTTCACCGCTCCCTTTGTGGCGATCTTGGCGTCGGCCGGTTTATACGATTTGGGGTCGCGTCTCTATTCGCCGTCGCGCCCTTGGCGTCCGGTATTCTTTCTAGCGATCCTGCTTTGTCTCGGCCTTGCGAAGACTCTCTACGACCGGCGCGAGAATATGAACTGGCACGACTTCCAGCAGATCGCGCAAAAGGTCCGCGATGTGACGCCGGCCGGAAAACTCATCCTGGCCGACGAATTTGTTTATTTCCTGCTCAAAGAAACTCCACCCTCCGGAATGGAATTGGAAGATTCCCACAAACTCAACAACCTTCCGAAAGACCTGGCGGCGGCTCTGCACGTAGTTCCGCGCAGCGAGCTGGAAAAAGAGGTTCAGGATGGAAAATTCAGTACGGTGGAAACTTGCGACGATGACGACGAGCGAATGCAGGAATTCCGGCTAACCCAACAGTTTTCGCGGTGGGAAGATGTCTCCGGATGCGTTGTCTATTGGGCCAAGCGGCCGCTTGAAAGCGCCGTGAAAAGTGAAGCAGCCTCAATAAAATAATCGCGCATGAAGCGCGTTTCCATAAGGCGGCGCCGCATGCGCGATTGATTTCGAATCGGCGAGAAGTTGTTACTTCGTCGTCTTGTCGGTGGTGGTCGGCTTCGCCTTCTTGGCTTTCTTCGCCTTCTTGGTGGTCTTGGTGGTGGTGTCAGCCGGCTTATCCTGAGCGAACATCGCGGTGGCGCCAACCAGCATCGACAGGCCAAGCATCAAAGTCATTACTTTTTTCATTGTGGTCTCCTTGAGTTTCTGAAGCCATATGCCTGGCTCCAAAGACAGAATGACAGCCACACATGAACCGGTTCTGAATGCGCAGTTAAATCCACTTCAGGATCCCCAAAAAAGTTATCGCGCATGAGCCGCCTGATTCAGGCCGCCCATGCGCGATGAAAACTCGACGTTAAACCAGAGTTAGCTCTTGGTCGTGGTGGTCGGCTTTGCTTTCTTCGCCTTCTTGGCTTTCTTGGTCTTCGTGGTCGTGTCGGCCGGCTTATCCTGGGCGAACATCGCGGTGGCGCCTACCAACATCGACAGGCCAAGCATCAAAGTCATCAGTTTCTTCATTGTGGTCTCCTTAAGGGTTTGGAAGTAGATTGCGCTCTACTGTGTCGATGATTGCAGTTGCAGATGAACGTCCGCTTAAGGCGCTATTAAAATAGTTTCATTTCTCACAACGGTCACGCCGTTGCCTGTTTTCGGCGGCACCCCGTATCTTGCTAGGAACAAGGGGGTTTTCAATCGGGTGCTTCCGGCGGAAATGCGCAAAAACGCGGGCGACGGAATATGATTTGACTGCCATGAAAAAGCAGCAGGTGGCGCGGAAGCTCGCCAAGGAGTCGCGTATGACGGAAGGCGCCGCAGCCGATCAAGTAGACCGCATTCTCGGCAATCTGCAGAAGCTCATGCAAGGCGGGCAGAACGTTTCGCTACCCGGCCTCGGAACATTTCGATCCGGCCACACACGGGATTTTCCATTCGATCAGCCGATCCCGAAGCCTCCGAAACCAAAAAAGGACTCGCAGTGAGCAAGGCGGATTCAAATCTCTCACGGCGCGTGGCTCAGATTCTGCGTCACGCATTGGAAAAAGGCACCGAGATTGAGATCGACGGGCTGGGTACGTTCCTGCCTGGCCGCGCTCAGGGATTCCGATTCGTCGCGCAAACCAAGCCGCGCGTATTCATCGCCTATGTCGAGGAGGATTTGGCGGTCGCGAAAAAACTGTACGCGGCCTTCGAGCAGCACGGATTCCGGCCTTGGCTGGATCGCAAGAAGCTGCTCCCCGGACAGAATTGGCCAAGGGCCATCGAAACCGCCATTCAAACCTCGAACTTTTTCGTGGCGTGTTTTTCGCAGCGGTCCATTTGCAAGCGCGGCAGTTTCCATAGCGAGCTGCGCTTCGCGTTGAACTGCGCCGAACAGGTCCCGCTGGACGAAATTTACTTCATCCCGCTGCGGCTGGACCCTTGCAATATCCCCCGCAACATCGCACGCAAAATTCAATACGTGGATCTGTTCCCGGATTGGCGGGAAGGCGTAGCGAAGCTGGTGGGCGTGATGAAAAAACAGGAAGAGAATCGCAAGCGCAAAAATCTACCGCTTGCCGGCTAGCTTCTTCTTAATCGTTTCCGCCTCTTTGCCATCCGGGGAAAGCTCGAGGTACTTGGCGTACGCATCGCGCGCCGCTTTCTGGTCCTTCAGCTTTTCTTCCGTTTCACCCAGGCGCAAATACGCTTCGGCGTATCCGGGATTCCAGCGCGTCGCTTCGCGGAACCGGTTCATCGCCGCCTTCATGTTGCCTTTTTTGAAGTAGTAGTTGCCGATCTGCACATCGTGCTCGGCTTCCAGCGGATTGAAGCCGTATTCCTTGGGCTTCAGGCTCTCGTCTTCTTCTGGAGGCTGCTGTTCCTGCGTATCTTTTGGCTGCTCCGCGGGCTTCTTCGGCTCTTGCGCGCAAAGCGCGGCCGCAAGAGAAAGCGCCACTAGCGAGACCCGCCGCATAAGCCAATTATAGCGAGCCGCCGAAAACGGCTCGAAAGAGCCCGATCATGTCGGCGAACGCCCGATCCGTCGATTCCGGATCGTACCGCGGTCCCTCATCCCGCATGAAGGCGTGCTCGGCCGGATACAGCTTCACTGCATAATCCACGCCCGCTTGGCGAAGACCTCGATCCACGGTGTCGCGCCCTTCCGCCGGGACGTGCGGATCCTCGGATCCAAAAATCATCAGCAGCTTTCCGCGAATCTCTCCGGCGCGCGCCAGCGAAACGGCATCCGCATCCAGCCCCAGCTTTCCATTGTGGATTCCCGTGCCATAAAAGCACACCGTCGCCCGCACATCCGGCTCAAGAGCGGCGCGGAAGGACAGATGCCCGCCGATGCAGAATCCCATCGCGCCGAGTTTTCCGGCGTCAACCTTCGGATGCTTGGCGAGGTAATCGAGCGCCACCCGCCGATCCTCGTCGAAATGCGCTACCGGCGTCTTCAAGGCATCGTTCAGCCCACGCGTCCGGCCGTCGTCGTCGAACGGAATCACCGATCCCGCCGGCTCGATCCGATGATAAATCTCGGGCGCAGCCGCCACGAATCCATAACCCGCCAATCTCGTACATGCGCGCAACATGGGACCGCTGAGCTGAAAAATATCGGAATAACAGAGGATGCCCGGATACTTGCCGTCAGCGTGCGGCGCGGCAACAAACATCCGCATGGGCGATTGCGGCGCGGCGATGTCTACATATTGCGTGGAAACGACCATGGCCGAATGATAGCAACAGGCAATGCTAGCAGCGCGGATTGACCCGCCTGCGACAATAGAAGTAGCCTCCCATGGATCTCCGCGAGAAACATCTGCGCGAGAAAGCCGCGCTGCTGCCTCTATCGCCCGGAGTGTATCTCTACAAAGACGCCCACGGCGCGGTGATTTATGTAGGAAAAGCCAAGAATCTGCGCGCGCGGGTCCGCAACTATTTTTCGGACGATCGGCTGGCGGACTCCAAAACGGGCTCGCTCATGTCTGAGGCGCATGACATCGAGTACATCCTGGTTGACAACAACAAGGAAGCGCTCGCTCTGGAGAACAACTTCATCAAGCAGTGGAAGCCGCGCTTCAATATTCTGTTGCGCGACGACAAGACTTATCCATATATCAAGCTCACCAACGAAAAATATCCGCGAGTGTATGTTACGCGACGACTGCTGAAAGACGGCGCGACCTACTATGGCCCGTATTTCCCCGGAAACCTGGCGCATCGCTTGGTCAGCTTCATTCACCGGCACTTCAAAGTCCCATCCTGCAAAGTGGATTTCACCCGCACCCACACGCATCCGTGCCTGGAGTTTCACATCCACCGCTGTTTAGGTCCGTGCGTCCAAGGTTTAACCACGGACGAACAATATGCCTCGGCCGTGCGCGATGTACGCATGTTCCTGGAAGGCCGCTTGAAGGATCTTTCGCGCGGGCTGGAGCGCAGAATGCACGAAGCGGCGGAATCCACGCGCTTTGAGGAGGCGGCCTCGCTGCGCGACCTCATCAGCACGGTGGAAGAGATGGAAGAGAAACAGAAAATCGCCGCGGCGGAAGGCGAGAACATCGATATTTTCGGGTTTTACGCCGAACCGCCGCTGGTCGCCGCCAACCTGTTTCATCTGCGAAACGGCCGCGTAGTGGATCGCCGCGAATATTTTTGGGAAGACGTCTTCGATTTCGATCCGGCGGAATTCTTTTCATCGCTTCTCAAGCAGCTCTATCTCGATCAGCAATACATCCCCAGCCGGATTCACGTTCCGGTGGATTTCGAGGATCGCGAGGCGTTGGAAGAACTGTTGTCGGAGAAGCGCGGCAGAAAAGTGGAGATACAGACTCCACAGCGCGGCCAGAAGAAGGCGCTGCTCGCTCTGGTGGAAACGAATTCGAAGCACGCGTTCCATCAGCGTTTCCGCGTGATGGAGCCGTCGCAAAAACGCATCCAGGAAGCGCTACAGGACGCGCTCGGATTGCCCGAGCTCCCCAAACGCATCGAGTGCTTCGACATCTCGCACATCCAAGGTACGGACAAAGTGGCCAGCATGGTGGTTTGGGAAAACGGGCGTATGAAAAAAGCGGACTACCGCAAATTCATCAT
>DATGIH010000462.1:0-12613 GCA_035295865.1 Bryobacteraceae bacterium | reverse complement strand
CACCTGTTCGATTCCCAGATTCGAGTCGTGCGACATGCCCGCATCGTCCATGTGCAAAATCAGAACGCGGTCGGTTTTTTTCCATCCGAGGCGTTCAGCGTATGTGGCATCGGTTTGAGCAAAGCAAAAACACGCCGCCAGGGATGCTGCGAAAAGTGTCTTGAACATGCAGCCTAGTTTAATTGACGAGCAAGCCTTCCAAAACGGCCGCCGTGCCGGTCTTCGGCACGATCCGCAACTGAACGGTGTGAGTGGACGCCCGGAGATCGGTACGAAGCACGTAGTTGAGGAACCAGTCGGGCGCAATCTGTACGTCGGACCATGAGCCGCTGTCGATCCGGTAGCTGATTTTGCCGGGGACGCCGTTGAACTGAAAAAGCAGCCCAAGAAACGACCCAGTGAACGGCTGGATGATGGTTTGATCGGACGAAAACTTCTGCGCGAATCCTTGCCCATCGAACAATCGCGGCGAGACCCGTTCCGCGCCCGCACCCAATACGACCGGCTGAAAGTGAATCCCGGAGAGATCGGGTCCGTACATTCGATTTGGCAGCGCAACATCGGATTCGCGCGCCGATTTGAGGCGCTCCTCGAAAGCGTCGGCGATCAACTGCTGGCCTTGATCGTTCGGATGGCACCCGTCGCTGGTAATTTGACTCAGCCGCGCTCCGCGTTTCGCCCCATACGCTGCCATGTCGACCATCTCATCGCCATATCGCTCGGTCAGCTTGTGCAGGGCGCTGCTTGATACATCTACGTACGTCGTGTACGGAAAGAGCGCAATCAACGGAACGTGAGCGTTGAAACTCAGCCGCGTAACGGCTTCGATGGAGGGAATCGAAACGGATTTATAAAGCTCGTCCAGGGTGCCCAGCTCGGCAATCACCAAATCTGGCTTCCATGGCAGCACAGAAGTCTTGAGCACCGCGATTTGCAGCAGCGAAATCGCTCCGCCGACGCAGAAATTTCGCGCGTTCACCTTGGCGCCCGTCTGGCGCTCGAAAAGCTGGTTCACCTTGGTGGTGAACCGCGCGGCTTCACTTGACGCCCCCAATCCGCATGTAATGGACGTTCCCATCCACGCGATGCGGAGAGTACCTCGGTCATGAGCCTGCTTCATCACGGCGGGCAACGACGATCCCAACGCGCTGACCGCTGTGAACGCAAGCAGGCTCCTGACTACACACATCCGCCTTCAGTATAAGCATCCATAACCGAACCGCGACCGCAAGGAAGCGCCACAAGCTACGCTCCCTCGCAGTTGCGGTTCGGTTTCGCGGGATCTTTAGTAGTCGGTTGCGTGCTGTGCAGCGCCGGCGCTCATATTGAACCCGGTCACCGCGATGAACGGACCAAGCTGGCTACCCGGCGCCGACGTGTTGTTAAACACGCGCACCAGAACCGCCGGAGCCACGCATGTCGCTGGAGCCGTGACCGTCGCCTCAATGTGCGCGCGACCGGTTGTGCTCAGCGGTACGCCTTCCGTGCTCGCGGCCACTACGCCGCCGCTGCCACCGCACACCAGGCTCGCCGCTACCATCTGCACCGGCCCAACTGTGCCCACCAGGTTCGCGGGCGCTCCCGGACCCAGCAGCAATCCGCGAACGTCCACTTCAAGCTTTCCTGAGGGAGACACAGAAGCTTCTCCATTCGCCGCCACCCACGGAGCGCCGCCGCTGTTCACTCCACCGATCGTCGCGCCGGGCGTCGACCCCACAACGCTCGACTCGAACGATCCATTCGCGTCCTCATTCTGATTGTTGTTGTTATTGTTTTTACCCCCGTGATCCGCCCAAACCGCGAGCGACAAGAAAGCGCCGATGGCGCCGAGTTTCATCCATTGATTGAATCGCATTCAATACTCCTTCGAAGAGAAGTATGACTTTACGCAGCCGTAACAGGGTTGGAAATCTGTAAAGCCTTGGTAAAGATGTTCAGACGTCCCGGCGACACACTACCATGCGCTATCTTTGACCTTATGCGTCGCGTTCTTATCGCCGCAATTGCTTTCGCCGCCACACTTGCCTCGCAAGTTCCTTCGAACCTCTTTGACGGACTTCGCTGGCGCCTCATCGGACCCTTTCGAGGTGGACGCACCGTCACTGCAGCCGGAATTCCGGGGGACCCGAACACCTACTACTTCGGCGCAGTGGGCGGCGGTATCTGGAAAACCACCGATGGCGGAATGGTCTGGACACCCATCTTCGACGATCAGCACGTTGCATCCATTGGCGCCATCGCACTCGCGCCGTCCAATCCGAATATCATCTACGCGGGCACTGGCGAAGCCGATATCCGATCGTCGCTTTCCTCCGGCGACGGCGTTTATAAATCCACGGACGCGGGAAAAACCTGGCGCCACGCCGGCCTGCGCGATACGAAACAAATCGGTACTATTTTGGTGGACCCGAAAAATCCGGATATCGTGTTCGTCGCCGCGCTCGGCCACGCTTACGGCCCAAATCTGGAGCGCGGCGTGTATCGCTCGCGCGACGGCGGCAGATCCTGGCAGAAAGTTCTCGACAAGGGTCCGGAAATCGGCGCCGTGGATCTTGCGTTCGCGCCCGAAGATTCCCAGGTAATCTACGCCACCACGTGGCAGACGTTTCGTCCGCCGTGGAGCCAATATGGACCCGTGGAAAAACCGGGCGGCGGACTTTTCAAATCCACCGATGGCGGCGATCACTGGTCGCAGGTCACCGGCCACGGATTACCCGCGGGAGGCTGGAAACGATCCGGCGTCGCCGTCGCACGCGGAACCGGCGGACGCCGCGTGTATGCGTTGATCGACTCGGCGAACGGCAACGGTCTCTATCGCTCGGATGATTCCGGCGCAACCTGGACGCGCCCGTCATCCGATACACGCATCAACGCACGCTCCTGGTATTTCGGCAGCGTTACTGTGGATCCGAACAATCCGGATATCGTTTATCTTCCGAACACGGGCATTTTCAAGACAGAAGACGGCGGGAAAACCTTCACCGTGTTCAAAGGCGCGCCCGGCGGCGACGACTACCATTACCTTTGGATCGATCCGAACGATTCGCGCCGCATGATCCAGGCAGCGGATCAAGGCGCAACCATCACCGTGGATGACGGCAAGACCTGGGGCTCTTGGTACAACCAGCCGACCGCGCAGTTCTACCACGTCGTCACCGACAATCAGTTCCCGTATCACGTCTACGGATCGCAGCAGGACAGCGGAACGGTCGCGCTGCCCAGCCGCACCGATCATGGGTTCATCACCGAATACGACAGGGCGAACGTGGGCGATGCGGAAAGCGGCTACATCATGCCCGATCCGCAAGATCCGAATATTTCGTACGTCAGCAATACGTACGGCGGCTTGAAACGCTTCGACAAGCGCACCTCGCAAGGCCAGATCATTACGCCATGGCCCGCGCCCGCCTTCGGTTTGGACATCTCGCAGCGCAAATACCGCTTTCCCTGGACCGCGCCGCTCGTGTTTTCTCCCGTCGATCACGCGCTCTATTACGGAGCGCAATATGTCTTGAAAACTACCGACGGAGGCTTGAACTGGCAGGAGATCAGCCCCGATCTCACGGGGGCGGACAAGAACATGATGATGGGCGAAGTCACTGTCCAGAATGCGAAACTGCGCGGCTATGGCGTGATCTATTCCATCGCGCCCTCGCCTACCGTTGCTACTGAAGTCTGGGCCGGCAGCGATACCGGATTGATTCATCTCACGCGTGATGGCGGCAAAACCTGGGCCAACGTCACGCCTCCCGAATTAGGCGACTGGAGCAAGATCACGCATATCGAAGCGTCGCGCTTTCACGCAGGCACCGCGTTCGCTGCCGTGGATCGGCATCGTCTCGACGATTATCAGCCCTATCTTTTCCGCACGCGCGATTACGGCAAAACTTGGACGCGCATTGTCGATGGCATCGCGCCCGGTGCATTTCTCAACGCCGTGCGCGAGGATCCGGAGCGAGCTGGCCTGCTGTATGCGGCCACGGAATCCGGCGTTTATGTTTCCTTTGACGAAGGCGACCATTGGGAATCGCTGCAGTTGAATCTGCCGCCCAGCTCGGTGCGCGATCTGGTGATTCATCAGGATGATCTAGTCATCGCCACGTTCGGCCGCGGATTCTGGATTCTCGACGACATGACGCCGCTGCGGCAAATCGACCGCAAGATCGCTTCAGCGCCGGCGTTTCTCTATAAGCCCGCAGTGGCGATCCGCATGAATCGCGAATCGTTTCAAGGCACGCCGCTGCCGCCCGAGATTCCCAAAGCGCCGAATCCGCCGGATGGAGCGGTTCTCGATTACTACTTGCAATCGGAGGCTTCGGAAGTAACGCTCGAAATCCTGGATTCGCAAAACCAGATTGTCCGCCGCTTTTCGAGCAACGATCCGGCCAAAGCCCCGCGCACGCGGCAAGCCATCGCCGATATCTGGATCGTCCCGCCGCCGCATCTTAGCACGCGCGCCGGCATGAATCGCTTCGTATGGGATCTTCGCTACTCCATCGCGGCTGCCGCCGGCGAAGCGGACGATGAAAACGGCATGGCCGCGCAGGGTCCGCAGGTGCTGCCCGGAATGTATCAAGTTCGGCTCAACGTCGCAGGCCAGCAATATACACAGCCGCTCAAAGTGGTGCTGGATCCCCGCTCTTCCGGCACGCCGTCGGATTTATCCGCGCAGCTGGAACTCTCGCTGAAAGTCGCGCGGCAGATTGCGAAATGCGTGCAACTCACGCGCTTGGGAACGTCGCTGCGCGAGCAGCTCAGCGCCGCTAAAAAGACATCAGACGCCGCATTACTCGCTCAAATCGTCGCGCTGGAGTCCGAGGTCGATCGGATCTTCGGCGTTGCTGGTGGTTGGGATGCTCCAGCTTCGGCATCCGGAGTTGGGGCGATTCTCACGAATCTGAGCGCAATCAACAGTGTTTTAGACAGCGCCGACCGCATGCCTCCCGCGCCCGCCCATGCGCTCTACGATCAGGCCAGCGAAGCGCTCGCCACCAACCAAGCCGAGTGGGAAATGTTGAAGAACGGCAAACTCGCCGATCTCAATCGCACCTTGCGCGCGAAAAACCTGAAGGAGATCCATTGATCCGGCTGGCGTTCCTCCTGGTGCTGGCCGTCGTACCCATTTATCCGTGGGGACCCGACGGCCATCGCATCGTCGCTGTGATCGCCGAGCAACGCATCACACCGGGCGCTCGCGAAAAAATCCGCAAATTGCTGGTCGATGGCAAATATTCCATCGCCGACATCGCAAGCTGCGCCGACACCATCCGCTCGAACCGCACGCCCGCTGACGACATGTGCCGCACACTCGCGGGCGATGTTCCTTCGACGAACGGTCTTTGGCACTATATCGATATTCCGGTGCCCACCAAAGCCAAATCGCTGGATGCGTTTTGCCCGGAAGGAAATTGCGTGACCGCCAAAATCAAGAGCTTTTCCGAAACTCTGCGGACATCCAAAGACGACGCGGCGCGCCGCCAGGCTCTGCTTTTTCTGGTGCATCTGGTCGGCGACATCCACCAGCCCTTGCACGCCGCCGAACGCGGCTGCGACAAAGGCGGCAATTCCGAACACGTGAATTTCACAATCGACAGCAAGGAGGAATCGAATGTCGCGCTGCACCATGTCTGGGACAGTTCTGAACTCGATCTGCTAAAGAAGCACGAGAACCTCACCGATGACCGCGTGTTCGCCGGCATCCTGATGGCCGCTATCAAGCCCGCGGAGGCGATGAAATGGGCGCGTGCGACTCCCGATCAAATGGCTTGGGAATCTTACAAGCTGGCGCTGACCAAAGCTTATCGTGGAATCCCGTTCCAAGATTTTTGCGACAACAAGAAGCCCGCGCCAATCGTGACAGACTTGACGCCCGCTTACGAAAACGACGGAACCAAAGTGGTCCGCCAACAGCTCATGAAAGCCGGAGTGCGCCTGGCGGCTATCCTGGAATCGGATCTCAACCCATGAAGACAATAGCCCTGTGGATTGCCCTGATCATTCCGGCATGCGCCGAGATCAAGGTGCTCAAGAATTTCACGTTGATTGATGGGACCGGAAACCCGGCGATCGCGGATGTGGCTATGCTGATCGAGAATGGCCGCATCGTTCGGATCGGTTCCGCGCGAGGGGTCGCCGTGCCGGCGGGCGCGCAGGTAATCGATTTGGATGGCAAATTCGTCATGCCCGGCATCATCAACTCGCATGGCCACCTCGGAAACACGGTGGATCTCGCGCAGGATCCCAAAAACTACGCGCGCGAAAACGTCGAGAAGAATTTGCGCACATACGCTTCGTACGGTGTTACGACGGTTCTCAGCTTAGGCACGGATCAAGATCTGATCTTCAAAATCCGCGACGAGCAGCGCGCCGGGCGTCCCACCTACACGCGAGTCTTCACCGCCGGCCGCGGCTTTACGTTGAAAGGCGGCGTTGGCGGCATGCCATCGGTGACATACAATCTCGAAAACGCGTCGGAAATCCCTAAGGACGTGGACGCGCTGGCGGCCAAAAAGGTGGACATGGTGAAGGTGTGGGTGGACGATTCGCTCGGCCATCGCCCGAAGATCCCCTTTGAATTCACGAAAGCCATTATCGATAACGCGCATCGCGACAAACTGCGCGTGGACGCCCACATTTTTTACCTGGCCGATGCCAAGCAACTGGTGAACGCCGGACTCGATGCCTTAGCGCACAGCGTCCGCGATCAGCCAGTGGATCGGGAATTGATCGATGCGATGAAGCAGCACGGCACGTGGCAATCCGCTGCAACTCTGACGCGCGAAGCTTCCATGTTCGTTTACGCGAAGCCTCCGGCATTTCTCACCGATCCATTTTTCACCCGTTCCGTCTCGGCCGCGGCGATCGCAACCCTGAGCGATCCGGAATATCAAAAGAAGATCGCCGCCGACCCGGATTTCGCAAAATATCCGGCGCTACTCGAAATGGCGAAGCAAAATCTGAAGCGCCTGGCCGACGCCGGAATCCCGTACGGCATGGGAACCGACACCGGACCTCCCGGCCGCTTCCCCGGATATTTCGAGCACTGGGAAATGGAGCTGATGGTGGACGCCGGCCTGACGCCGTCGCAAGTGATCACCGCTGCGACAAAGGGCTCGGCTGAATTCCTCCACGCGAAGGATCTCGGCACACTCGAAGCCGGTAAATGGGCCGATCTGATTGTCCTGACCGCCGATCCGCGCGTGAACATCCGCAACACGCGTTTGATTGATGCGGTTTATATCGCGGGAAATCCAGTTGTCAACTAATGTAGCGCACGCACTCGTGCGTGCCGCGTTCACACTCGTGTGAACGCCTTGAGAGTGGTTCTTCCTTATTTGGTGTTCGCAAGAGTGCGAACACAGCACGCAAAGTGCGTGCGCTACGAACCCTGCTCTTTCGGCTTTTCCTTCACCGTACCGGCCTTGATCGGGCTGATCAGCACGTGGGCGTTGCGGCCTTCCAGGCGCGGCTGTCCTTCCACGGCGCCGTGGGCGACTAGATCCTGCGCGAAACGCAGCAGCAGCTTTTTGCCGAGATCCACGTGCGCGATTTCGCGGCCGCGGAACTGCACCACAGCCTTCACACGATTGCCTTCGCCCAGAAACCGGATTGCGTGGTTCTTCTTGAACTCGTAATCGTGGTCGTCGGTGTTGGGCCGGAACTTAAGCTCCTTCACCTGGATGATGTGCTGTTTTTTTTTCGCTTCGTGCTGCTTCTTTTTGTTCTCGTACTGCCACTGGCCGTAATCCATCGCCTTGGCGACGGGCGGCTCCGCGGTGGGAGCAATCAAAATCAGATCGAGCCCCATATCCTGCGCTTTACGCACGGCTGCCAGCGTAGGCATAATCTCGACGGATCCATCGGGAAAAACGGCGCGCACTTCGCGAACGCGAATCGCTTCATTTACGTTTTCCCGAACTTTGGGGCGACGGGGAGGAAAGTTTCTCGGCGGGATCATTGAGAAACGGGGGCGAAGATGTCAAAAGCCATAGGTAACAGGAAACTCCTGAAAGGTTGCCAAATCACTACCCTCAGCCTACCAGAGTCCGGCCGGGGTTGGGGTGGCGAGGGCTAGTAGGGTCTTAGTGGGGAGTAAAATAAACTCGCTTCAACTCAATTGATCGCTTGTTCGTCATTTCGATTAAGCAACCGAGTCTTTCAATAGGTCCACCCGTCCCTCCCTCAAACAGTTCGTACTGCGCCTTGCATTGCGCATCTCGGTAAGCGATCCAGAGTCGCTCGGCGAGTCGGAGATTGTCGATGTGGCGGTTTGGGTCTGAATAGACACTGACCTCCTTGAGTGCAGTACTGTACGCCGTGTTTAGTTCCGCATCGGCCTTTTCGTACACCTTCGACAGGCAAGTTCTCACATCGTATGTAGTTCCTTTGCATTGCTTCGCGTCCTGTACACTCTGACTGAACGCAATGCCAACAAACAGTAGGGCAATACCCTCTTTGGTGCGCAGAACACTCATACGTTAATCAACTTCTTGGTACCGCACATGATCGCTGAGTCCCTCGGCCATCGCGGGCTCATAACAGTTCCATCTGCTCGCTCAAACCCCACTACCTGGAGATGGGTGCTCAGCGCAAATCCGCAACGCCCGCACCCGTGATCTTATATGACTCCCGCTCCTGCACGAACACCACCGCCCTCAGATTTTCGCGCTTCCACTCCCGCGGCAATCGCAGAGTATTGGTGATCGCACCCGCGTTCGACCCTTTCGCGTCCAGCTTGCCGATCACGCCGAAACTACGTACCACCGGGCCGTGGCGCAGTAACCGGCCGGAGTTTTCGCCGCGCGAAACATTTGTGGATAGATCGCTTTCGGTTACCGCCAGAAATACGTTCGAATTGCGAATCTTGCCGTTATTCGTGACCTGCACGGAAAGCTCCACGACGTCGGCCTCGCCGGGCTTCGGCGTGGCTTTCAGCGCCAGGATCGTCGTTTGTGCCTGCTCCGCCTTGGCGATCTCCTGCGCGGCGCGATTGCCGTCGTTGCCCACGAACGCCACCTGTCCGTTCACCACCATCTGCGGCGTGTAGATGTTATCGTCGAAAAACTTGCGCCCGTAATCGTTCTGCCGGCCGCGATATTGCGCGGATGAGAACGGATCCACCCAACCCAGCGAGTTCCAATAATCCACATGCTCTTCAAGCGCGATGACGCGCGCGCCCGCGATCGGCTGGTCCCGATCCATTCGCGACAAAAGTTGATCGGCCGGCGGACAACTGGAGCATCCTTCGCTGGTGAAAAGTTCGACAATCACGGGAACGCGCCGGTCCTGCGCGCTCGCCAAACCGAGCAGGGCAAAGATCGCCAAGTAGCGCATAAATTGCTATTTCATTACCAGACTAACACCCCAGGCGCTCTTTAAATTCGCGTGCCCGGTCGCGCGCGACGGTTAAATCCGTGCCTTTTGCGTCTTTCAGCCGGACATTCAACCCGCCTCCCGCGAGCGGCGCCACTTCCTTGATCCACTCCACGTTCACCAGCGTGCTACGGTGGATGCGCACGAACTTCCGCGGATCCAGTTTCTTCTCGAGTTCCGCGATCGCGTAATCCACGCAGTATGCTTTGCCTTCAGATACCGCATACGTCAGTTTGTCCTCGGCAAAGAAATGCGTCACGCGCGGCAAATCCAGGAACCACAACCGGTCTCCCAGGCGAGATGCGATGCGCTCCAGATATTCAGGCTTGCGGTCACGGAGAAGCGACGTGATCTGCTGCAGCATCGCGGCCAAGTCCTGCTGCTTACTCGATGCCCCGCGCAGCCGGTCCACTTTTTGCAACGCTCGATCCAGCAGTTCCGGATCCACCGGCTTTAACAGATAATCCACCGAGTTCACGCCAAACGCCTGCAGCGCGTACTGATCGTAAGCCGTTGTGAAAATGACGAACGGCTGATTCGCCAAACGCGCCAGAACATCGAAGCCGGTCAGACGCGGCATTTGGATGTCCAGAAAACAAACATCCGGCGGGTCGACCGTCAGCGCTCGCACGGCCTCCTCGGGTTCCGTGGTACTTCCGACCACTTCAACGCGGCCCGTGCTCTCCAATAGACGCCGCAATCGCTCCAGCGCGAGCGGTTCGTCATCCACCAGGTAAGCGCGCAGCTTCATACGCGCGGAAGAATCATCTCTACTACCGAATATCCGTCGCGCCGCACAACGTTCAGACGGCCTCGCGCGCCGAATAGCGCGTCTAACCTCTGCACCAGATTGTCCAATCCATGCCCTGGACGAATCGCCGTCAAATCAAATCCGGGACCCGAATCCGACACCTCGATCCGCAAGCTTCCGCTCTCAACACCAGCATCAACCCAAACTTCCCCGCCGCCGTTTTGCGACGTGATGCCATGCTTGACGGCGTTTTCCACCAGCGACTGCACCGACATCGGCGGTACTTTCGCATCTTCCAACTCCGCAGCCACGTCCACGTTTCCCTTCAGCTTCTCGCCGAACCGGACCTTTTCAATGTCGAGATAGCTCCGGACCATCGCCAGCTCTTGCCGCAGCGGAATCAGCGGCTGCTGTCCCGAGTCGAGCGATGAGCGCAGTAGTGACGCCAACTGCCCCACCGTTTGTTCCGCCCGCGCCGGATTTACCGCGATCAGCGAACTGATCGAATTCAGCGTGTTGAACAAGAAATGTGGATGGATGCGCGCCTCCAGCGCTTCCAGCCGCGCCTCGGCAGCAAGTTTTCGCGCTCGCTCCTCGGCGATTTCCTTTTCGTGCAGCTTCTCTTCCATAATCTGCACGCGTCCCCGGAGCGCACCGTGCATCAGCGCTCCGAACCCGAAAACCAAGCCGAGCGGCATTGCGACGCGGAGCGTGCTGAAGTAGCTCTGCCAAAAAAGATTCGACTGGACGAAACCCACGGCCAACAACATCACTTGCGCAATTAAACATCCGATGGGGATGAACACCGCGATGCCCGCGGCCAGGATCGCCATCAACGGAACGTTGCGAATCGGTAGCCGGCAGGCCACCCATCCGATCACCAGGGTTCCCAGGAGTCCAGTGGTGTTGGCAAAGATAAGCGCGTAAACCAAGGCGTGCAGCAAATCGCGCCAACTCGCGGCCGGATTCGCGACCCGTTCGATGAGCACCACCATCGCGACCGCGAGATTGATCCACAGCAGCGAAAACAGCCAGTTGTTTTTCGGCGCAGCCATACGAGTCTATTTGCCGGAAACCAACTCCAACGTCCCGCTCCGAAGAATATGCAGAACTTGCACGGTGGTTTGCCCGGGTGGCTTCATATCTCCCACCACAGTCTCATAAATCGTTCCGTATTCGATCTGCTTCGTCGCCAGCGAAACCCAAATCTCACCCCAATAATCGCTGCGGCCTTTCAAACTCATGCCGCCCGCTTCCACCAATAGCGGATTGAAGAATGCCTGATACCGGATCAACGCGCAATCCTGCCCGTTCCTCTGCGACTTGCCGATCCACTCCAGCACGATATCGCGATTATGGAATACGCCGACGCCGGGCATCGCGATATCTTCGTTCGACCCTGAGCGCACCGGCTCATTCAACTTCAAATGCTGGAAGAAATTCTGCCCGAACGTCTCGATCATCCCGGTGTCCCAAACCAGATTCCGTTCGAGCACCGCCATGGGCGGAAAGCTCTTGAAAAAGTCGGGCTGGAAAGTGGCCGCAAGATCGTTCTTATAGCGGAAGCCTTCCATAAACTCGCGCTTCTGCGGCGCGCCAAAATTGCCGGAAGGCCCCTCGGCGTCAGACTCGCTGACGTTTTTCCACATCACTTCGCCGTTTGGCAAACCACGCGTGTACTCCGCAGTGAGCCGCTGCCGCCGGAACGTCTCCCCCCGGCTGCTCGCGGTGTTGTATTCAACGGTGAATCGATAGGTTCGCGGACCCGAGTCCTTCACCGGAATTCCCTGCGGAAGGGTCCACGTTTGCGCCCATAAACACGGGCCGAGTATCCCAAGCATCCAGAACTTTCGCATTCGGCAGTCTCCTTGATTGGGAGTTTGCCATTACGATGCGCGAATGGCACGGGATGGACGATGAAAGGCGGCGATTCCTGCCGATAGGCTGTTGGGAAAGGACGAATGGCTTACTTGATTACGGGAATCGGGTAGCGGTACTGGCCGTCAAACACGTCCTTGAACACGCTGAGCATCCCGCCGTGCACTGTTCCGTTGGTGGCAAGAAGATGCGGATTCCGCAGCTTCACCGGCCCGCCATGCATGTCGGAGCATCTGCCGCCAGCTTCTTCAATCAGTAGAATGCCCGCCGCCATGTCCCACGGATTCAGCCCGAATTCCCAGAATCCGTCCAGGCGGCCGCTCGCCACGTACGCGAGATCCAGCGCGGCCGATCCGGCGCGGCGCACGCCGTGCGTCACCATCGCCAGTTGATAGTAGAAGTGCACGTTGACGTTCTCATGCCGCTTTAGGCTCGGAAATCCGGTGGCCACCAGCGTCTCTTCCACGCGCGGGACCTTCGACACATGGATCGGCTTGCCGTTCAAGTACGCCCCACCTCCGCGTTCGGTGGAAAACATCTCATTGCGCGTGGGATCGAAGATCACTCCCGCGATCAATTCGCCGGCGCGTTCCAACGCCATGGTGACGTTGA
>DATGIH010000461.1:0-16392 GCA_035295865.1 Bryobacteraceae bacterium | reverse complement strand
CGCCGCGTACGAGCGCGCGCCGTGGATGTATTGGGTGGGCGTTCTGACGGCTGGCATGACCGCGTTCTACGTTTTCCGCGCCTGGTTCCTGGCATTCACGGGCGAATATCGCGGGCACGCGCATCCGCACGAATCGCCGCTGGTGATGACCGGTCCCCTGATGCTGCTGGCCGCTCTTTCGCTCGGCGGCGGATTCATCAACATCCCGCACTGGCTGGAACCGATGTTCCCCGAGAAGGCGGAAAATGAAATGCTGGCGTGGATTTCCGCCGGCGTCGGTGTCGCTGGAATTTTGCTCGCGTACGTGTTCTATGTCGCCAAGCGCGGCTTGGCCGATTCCTTCGCCAAAGCCATGAATGGCCTCTACACCCTGGTGTTCCACAAGTATTATGTGGATGAAATCTATGACGCCGTAATCGTTCGGCCGCTGTTGGCTGTTTCGCGCGTCGTTCTCTGGCGCGGCGTGGATGCTGGACTGATCGACGGCACTGTGAACGGCGTCGGCTCGCGGTCCCGCGGCATCGGTGGAATTCTGCGGTTGCTGCAGTCCGGAAATATTCGCACCTACGCGGCTTGGGTGGTGCTGGGATCCATCGTCGTCTTGCTGGCCATTGGATTCGCCGGAGGTTCGCGATGACGCTCCTCGATCTGGTGATCTTTCTGCCACTGGCTGCCTTCCTGCTGATCCTTTTTCTTCCGAAACAGCACGAAGAGGGAATCAAGCGCTTCAGCCTGATCGCTTCGCTTGCGGTTTTTGTCGCGTCGCTAGGATTGCTTGGCCCGTATTGGTTTTCAAACCCTGGGAAGTACGTTTTCGAAACAGATCTACCGTGGGTAGCCTCGCCGAACATCCATTATCATGTCGCGATCGACGGCATCAGTCTCTGGTTGGTTTTGCTCACCACGCTGCTGACGCCGATTTGCGTGCTGGTTTCCTGGAAATCCGTGCATGACCGCATCAAGGAGTTCTTCGCTTTTCTGCTGCTGCTCGAATTCGGATTGGTCGGCGTCTTCTGCGCTCAGGACCTTTTCCTGTTCTTCGTGTTCTGGGAAGTCTCGCTGGTTCCGATGTACTTCCTGATCGGCGTCTGGGGACACGAGAGGCGCATTTACGCCGCCGTCAAATTCTTCCTGTACACCATGGCAGGATCGGCGCTGATGCTGGTCGGCATTATTTATCTTTACAACCAGGCTGGAACTTTCGATTACGCGAAGATTCTCGCCGGACTGCAGAATGGCTCCATCGCAGCTAGTTATAACGAGCAGTTCTGGTTGTTCCTCGCATTCTTCGTGGCATTTGCCATCAAAGTTCCTCTCTTTCCGCTGCACACCTGGCTGCCGGACGCGCACGTGGAGGCGCCAACCGCCGGGTCCGTAATGCTCGCGTCCGTCATGCTGAAGATGGGCACCTACGGATTGCTGCGCTTCTGCGTTCCGATGTTTCCCGTCGCCGCGCGCAACTGTTCCGGTTGGATTGTCGCGCTGGCGATCATCGGAATCATCTATGGCGCGCTCGTTGCTTTAGTGCAGCCGAACATGAAGAAACTGGTGGCCTATTCTTCGGTGAGCCACCTTGGATTCGTCGTGCTCGGAATTTTCAGCTTCACGCAACAAGGATTCGACGGCGCGGTCTATCAGATGCTGAACCACGGAATCTCCACCGGCGCGCTGTTCATCATGGTCGGATTCCTTTATGAGCGGCGCCACTCGCTCGAAATCGACGCATACAGCGGAGTCGCGACGCCCGCGCCGCACTTGGCCACGGTCTTCATGATCACGATGCTCGCAAGCATCGGCCTTCCAGTATTGAACAATTTCATCGGCGAGTTTCTGGTATTGCAGGGAACGGCGTTGATCAACATGTGGTGGACGGCGTTTGCCGCGATCGGCGTGATTCTTTCCGCCTGCTACATGCTCTGGCTGTACCAACGTGTTTGCCTCGGAAAACCCAGCTCGGAAGTAAGCGCATTCAAGGATCTGAACCTCCGCGAATACGCCATCAGCGTCCCGCTCATTCTTCTGATGGTTTGGATGGGCACCTTCACGCAGAGCTTCATTCCATCGATTTCGCAATCGAACGCTGTGATTTTAGGTCCCGTGGATGCCAAGCGCGACGTTCATGTTCGCAACGATGTGCATGGCGCGTTGCACGCGCAACAAACCGCCCATCCAGCGAAGGAGATCGCGGATGCCCGCTAACTTCGCGCCGACGGCCATCGATTACATCCGATTCTTACCGGAAATTTTGCTGATCGCGATCGGTACGCTACTGATGGTTCTGGAGCCGCTCATTGGCGGTAACAAGAGAACCACCTTCAGCGTGCTCACGCTCTTGGGATTGGTGGGAGCGATGGCGGCGGCGATCTTCGCCAACGATCATCCGGGACTTTCATTCTCGAACATGCTGGTGGTGGATGGATTCGCGACGTTCTTTCGCGTGCTGGTGATCGGCGTAGGCATCTTCACGGTCCTATCTTCGGCGCAATACCTGCGCCGCGAACATGCGGATTCCGCCGAGTATTACGCGCTTCTGCTGTTCTCCATCTCCGGGCAATGCGTCATGTCGGCGGCTAACGAATTGATCATGATCTTCATCGGGATCGAGATCTCCTCCATCGCGACCTATATATTAGCCGGATACCTGCGCGACGATAAACGCAACAACGAAGCGGCTCTGAAATATTTCCTGCTCGGATCGTTCGCGACAGCGTTCTTGCTCTACGGGATCGCCTGGATTTACGGCAGCACCGGATCAACCAATCTAGCCGAAATCCGGAATGCATTGACGACCGGTACGGGCCCCCATAGTTTGACGCTGGCAGGCACGGCAGCCGCGCTGATGTTCGTCGGCTTCGCGTTTAAAGTCTCCGCGGCGCCGTTCCAGATTTGGGCGCCGGATGTTTATCAGGGAGCGCCCGCGCCGGTTACTCTGTTCATGTCCGCCGGTCCCAAAGCCGCCGCGTTCGCGGTTTTCCTGCGTGTCTTCATGACCGCGTTCCTTCCGATTACGCATCGCTGGGAGCCTTTCGTTTGGTCCTCGGCGCTGCTGACGATGGTCATCGGAAACTTCGCAGCGCTCCTGCAGACCAATATCAAACGGCTCTTGGCGTATAGCTCGATCGCGCATGCCGGATATGTGATGGTCGCCATCGCGGCGCACAATCAGGTTGGCACCGCCGCAGCGATGTTTTACCTGGCCGCTTACGCCTTCATGAACATCGGCGCATTCGCAGTCATCACTCACTTTTCGCGGAAGGGCGAGAAATACGTGAACGTGGAGGATTTGGCGGGTTTGGGCTGGAAACAACCGGCTACCGCGGCGCTGTTTTCCATCTTTCTTCTTTCGCTGATCGGCGTTCCGCTCACAGGTGGATTCTTCGGCAAGTTCTACATCTTCAAAGCGGCGCTCGATGCGAATCTGATTTGGCTGGCCATTTTGGGCTTGCTCAACGGTGCCGTCGCCGCCTATTACTACTTGCGCATTCTGGTCGTGATGTATATGCACGAACCGGGAGAATCCACGGTTACGCTGGAGCCGCTCAGCCCCGGCATCCGGGCCACTCTCTGGGCTGCCGCGCTCGGCACATTGATCCTCGGGATTTTTCCTTCGCTACTCCTCAATTTCGCCAACAGTTCCAGCGCTCTCGGCAAGTAGGATTGGCCAAGCCGGCGTTTTGCCCACTCGGAGTTCTTTTTAGCGTAGACTGAACTCAAACGGGTCGATGCACCTCGACGCCAGAACGATCGTGATCGTAGCCACGCTTGTGGCGATCGCGCCCACGCTGATTAGCGTTTCGGTTTGGTTCACCAGGAAAACGTATCCCGGCTTCGCGCGCTGGACGCTCGGGACCCTGTTCGGCACGCTCGCGCTAGTCTTCTTCAGTCTGCGCGGCGTCGCGCCGGATTGGATCTCGATGATCCTGGCGAATGCGCTGGTGGCGGGCGCTACCGTACTCTACCTGCACGGTGTTCGTCAGTTCTGCGGATTGCGCCTCTATCACTGGCCCGAATATCTTGCCGGTTCGATTACCGTTCTTGCGATCGTGTACTTCCGCTACTTCGATAACAACATCGACTACCGTAGTTTCGCCATCAGTCTGTTCGTCGGTATTGCGGGCCTTGTGAATGGCGTCACTTTGCTGCGAAAGGCTCCGAACACCCGCAGTTTTAGCGTCTTGTTTACCGGAATGGTTTTTCTACTCGCAGGCGCGATTTATCTCGCCCGCGGCATTTATTTCATTCGATTAATGCCGGGCACAGATTTGTTTGCTCCCTCCACCATGAACGCCTTTTTCTTTGCCGCCGCGTCGCTCGGCTCGGTCTGTTGGTCCTTCGGCTTTATCTTGATGATTGGCGAGCGCCCATCCGAGATTCAAACGACGCCGGAGCGGTCGGTCACAGCCGACGACGTGAAGGAACAAGTGCGGCGAATCGTTCTGAGCGAAGGTTTTCGCAGATCCGCGCGCATGGAAAAATTTCTGATCCTGGCCGTTGAGCGGACGCTCTTGGGACGGACTGAGGAACTCAAGGAATATGCGCTCGGCCGCGATGTTTTCAATCGGGGCGAAGAGTATGATCCGCGCACGGACTCGATTGTACGAGTGGAAGCGCAACGCCTGCGTCGAAAGTTGCGTGAGTACTATGAGAACGGTGGTAAGAACGATCCGGTCATTGTAGAGCTCCATCCGGGCAGCTACGTGCCGACATTTCGCTATGCCTCTTCCACAGGGACGCAGCTTACAATGGCCCGCGCCAACACCTCTTATAACGGTTAGTTAGCCCTCTGTAACTCCCTGGGATTGTGTCTCGCGTCCTATTCTGGAGCCGGTGGCTTCGCTGGGAGAAGCCTCGGCGAGGGAGCTCGATGACACGGCGTCCCATCGGAATCCGCGGCCGCCTCCCAGCTCTACTCAGCATACGTCAAACGTTCGTTTAAAATGGAAATCCTCATCATCGAGGCGCACCAGGTTGTGCGAAAAGGCCTCGAATATTTCATCGAATACCATGTCCCGGGCACGGTTTTTGCCGAAGCGGGCACACTGGATGAGGCCTTGCGAATGGTCACACAACAGGATTGGACGGTGGCGATTCTCGGCTCCCTTTCCTGTGGACAAGACGTCTTCGATGTACTGAAGAGCATGAAGCGGATTCAGCCTCGGCTTCCTTTCTTGCTTCTGGGCGCCCATTCCGGCTTGGGACTTGCCATTCGAGCCTATCAGGCAGGAGCGGCTGGCTACATCACCAAGGATAGTCCCAGAGAAGAACTGGTAAAGGCCGTGACGTACGTTAGCGCCGGACGCGCTTACGTGAGCCCTCAAATCGCGGAAGGTCTCGCGGCCGAGCTCGGAAGATCCGACAACTCACCCCAGCGCTTATCGCGCCGCGAGTTTGAGCTGGTGCGTCTCATTGGTTCCGGAAAAACGATGGCTGAGATTGCCGGCCTACTTGGCTTGAGCAACAAGACGTTGCAAACCTACCGGGCGCGCGCGTTGGAAAAGCTGCATATGAAGAACAACACGGAGCTCGTTCGTTATGCGATCCGTAACAGGCTGACCGAGCTTCCACAAATCTGTTGACTTCCAAGCCTCTATGTTCTACTATGCAGAACATAGGTGCCTTCTCGCGAACATCTGGGTGAATTCGAGCAGATCGTCCTGCTTGCGGTTCTGCGTTTAGGGGAAAACGCATACGGCGTACCGGTTCGGCGCGAGATCGAAAAACGAACCCAACGATCGCTAACGGTTGGCGCTCTGTATCGAACTTTGGACCGGCTGGAAGACAAGGGCTACGTTGCGTCCTGGTTCTCCGATCCCGTTCCCGAGCGCGGCGGGCGCGCCAAGCGATATTTCCGCGTCGAGGCGCTGGGCGTTCGCGCTTTGCGGCAAAGCCGCCAGGAACTGGCCGCCATGTGGGAAGGCGTGGAGTTGCCGAAAGCTGCGCATGGTTCCTAAATCGTCCGCCTTCTTGACGCTGCTGTTTCGCTTGCGCTTTGGCCATTCGGCGGATTTCGCTTTGGGCGATCTCATCGAAGAGGAAAACTCCGGCGAGCGATCGCGCGGCTGGGTCTGGGGTCAGGCGCTCTGTATGTTTTGGACCGGAACAGGCCGGCCGCGCAATCCGTATCCATATCGAAAGAGGCACGCTATGCATCTGATCTCCGCGTTTTGGACCGATCTTCGTTCCGCGGCGCGCGTCTTGCGCAGCAATCCTGGTTTCACCGCCGTCGCGGTCCTCGCCATTGCCCTGGGCATCGGTGTCAATACAGGCATCTTCACGGTATTGAACGGGGTCGCGTTGCGGCCCCTGCCGGTGCCGGGCGCAAGCGAAGTGGTGAGCGTTTATCAAACCATGCGCGGATTGAAAAGCCGGAATGTCCACGGGGCTGAGAGTTTTTTTTCCTGGCCGGAGTACGAAACGTATCGCGACGGAAACCACGTCTTAGCCGGATTGGCGGCCTATGAACCATTTCTGCAGGTAACGCTCGGAGGGGAAAGGCCGCAGCAGCTTTTCGGGCAGCTCACCTCCTGCAACTATTTCGACGTGCTGGACTCGCCGCCCGCTTTGGGCCGTTCGTTTTCCGAAAGCGATTGCGCGGTTGTGCATGAAAGCGCGGTCGCCGTACTCAGCGACGCTCTCTGGCGCAGCAGTTTTGCCGCGGACCCATCCATCGTCGGCCGCAAGATCGTGCTCAATCGGCTGCCCTTCACCGTGATCGGCGTAGCCAAACCCGGATTCCAAGGCACCGAACCGATCCCTTCCGCATTCTGGGCGCCGGTGACCATGCAATTCAATCTGGAGCGCGATGTGGATTGGCTCGAGAAACCGGATATCAGTTGGCTGGTGCTGCTGGGCCGCACCAAACCCGGTGTTTCGCGAGCGCAAGTCCGCGCGGATATGGCGGTCATTGCGGGCCGCATTGATCAACAAACTCCTGGCCGCCGGACCACTCTCCAAATCGATACCGGAACGTTACTCTCGCTGCCGGAAGCGCGCAAGCTGGTCAACGTGGTCGGCGCGATTCTCCTGACTGCCGTCGGAATGGTGCTGCTGATTGCCTGCGCCAATGTAGCGAATCTATTGCTGGCGCGCGCTGCCTCGCGTCAAAAGGAAATCGCGATTCGATTGTCTGTGGGCGCGAGCCGCAGCCGCATCATCCGGCAACTGCTGACGGAGAGCCTGCTGATCGCGCTGTTGGGCGGCGCGCTCGGCTCGATGGTGGCCGTCTGGTCGTTCCAGGCGATCCTCGCGTTCATCGTCGCCCACATGCCGCACGGAACGCCGCCACTCGCGGTCGGAGTGGGCCCCGATATTCGCGTCTTGAGTTTCGCGCTGGCGCTCACATTGGTCACCGGAATTGTCTTTGGCCTCGCGCCCGCCTTGCAAGCGTCCCGCCCCGATGTGAACGCGGCTTTGAAGCAAGCCTCTGGTGCTGATGGCAGGACGAGGGACGGTTTCCTGCGAAGCGCATTGGTTGGAACACAAGTGGCGGTCTCCATGGTGCTGCTGATCGCCGCTGGATTGCTGCTGCGCGGGCTCTATGAGGCACAGACCATCGATCCGGGATTCGAGATGAAGAACGTTGCCAGCGTAGCCTTCGATCTGCGCGGCCAAGGCTACGACGATAAGCGCGCTGGAATCTTCCAGCGGCAATTGATGGAAAAGCTCGCGACGCTGCCGGGCGTTGAATCCATCTCGCAAGCAGGGAACTCGCCGTTGAGCGATAATCACCGCGGCAGCGAATTCACTCTGCCCGCCAAGTCCGAAAAATATCCGGTGGAGTTCAACGAGGTCTCGCCCGAGTTCTTTGCGCTGCTAAACATTCCGATCGTTCATGGCCGAAACTTCACGGCCGCTGAAGCACGAACCGGCGCGCCCGTTGTCATCGCAACCGAGAGCACCGCGCAGCGATTTTGGCCGAATCAGGATCCGCTCGGCAAGACCATTCACATGGATGACGCCGACAGCCAAGTGGTCGGAGTGGTCAAGGATGCCCAGGTTTCGCATCTGGCGCGATCCAATGAAACGTATTTATATCTGCCCGCCGGGCCCAAAGAACAACTCCGCCTGCAGATGTTGGTACGCAGCGCCGCCGGATTTGCCGCCGCCGACAAAGAAATTCGCGCGGCTATTCACTCGCTCGATCCGGATCTTGTGGTGGACGTCGGGCGTTTGGAAGACAATCTCGAATTCTGGCGCGGTCCCTCGCGCATTGTCGCGACTCTGGCGGGTTCCCTGGGAGCGCTCGGAATGCTGCTGGCGTGCGTCGGCGTATATGGCGTGGTTTCCTACGCGGTGAGCCGGCGGATTCGCGAGATCGGTATTCGCATGACGCTGGGCGCCGACGCACGAGAAGTACGAGCCTTGATTTTGCGGCAAGCCATGCAGCCGGTTGCGATCGGCGGACTGATCGGAATCGCGGCCTGCGCCGCAGTGTCCCAGATTCTGAAGAGCATGCTCTTCGGTCTCAGCGCGTACGATCCGGTGGCCTTCTTGGCCGTGCCACTCGTGCTGTTGTCCATTGCGCTCGCGGCGAGCTACATTCCCGCGCGCCGGGCCACGAGAGTGGATCCGATGGTGGCGCTCCGTTACGAATAGGTTCGAAGCATGTCACCCAAATTTCCCCGCTGGATTGAACTGCTTTTACGGCTAAGATTCCGGCGTTCCGCGGATTACGTCTTGGGGGATCTGATGGAGGAGTTCCACGCCGGGAAACGTTCGCGCGCGTGGTTATTGCAGCAGGCTTTCAGCATGTTCTGGCCGCAAAAAGAATCCCGGCTGGCCGAACCGGAAAACCGTGGAAGCTCCCTGTTCTCGTTTTGGTCCGACGTTCGCTATTCCGCCCGGACTCTTCGGAAGAATCCAAGCTTCACTGCCATCGCCGTGCTTGCGTTAGCACTCGGCATCGGACTCAACACCGGGATTTTCAGCGTGATCAACGGCATCGCCCTTCGTCCCCTGCCCGTTCCCGGATCGGCTCACATGATTGGCATGTTCCAATTCAATCGCGGATTGAAGAATACGCATGTTCACGAGAGTCCGAACTACTTTAGCTGGCAGGAATATCAGCGCTACCGCGACGACAACCACGTGTTCTCCGGATTGCTCGCCTACGATCCGTTCCTTCCGGCCACGCTCGGCGGCGACCGGCCCCAACAACTGATGGGGCAGCTTGCGTCCTGCAACTACTTCGACGTTTTGCAAGAACCGCCGGTATTGGGGAGGAGTTTTTCGGCGTCCGATTGCGCCGTGGTGGGCGAGGGCCGGGTAGTGGTGCTCAGCCACGATTTCTGGCGCAGTAAGTTCGCTAGCGATCCCGCAATTGTTGGCCGCAAAATCGTGCTGGATCGCCAACCGTTCACCGTGATTGGCATCGCGCCTCCCGGCTTCCGTGGAACGGAACCGTTCGAATGCGCTTTCTGGGCTCCCATTACCGTACAGCCCGTGCTCGGCCGTGGATTCAACATGGTGACCACCGAGAATACGTTTTGGCTGGCCTTGCTGGGCCGAAGCAAGCCGCATGTTTCGAAGCAGCAGGTGCTGGCGGATCTCGCGGTGATCGCCGGACGCATCGATCAACTCAGTCCTCCGCGCAAAACAGCCATCCAGATTCGGACCGCCACGCTTTTGTCGAGGCCCGAGGAGCGGACGTTTGTCGTCACCATCGGAATGGTGCTGCTGGCAGCCGTCGGCATGGTCTTGCTGATTGCGTGCGCCAATGTCGCCAATCTGCTGCTGGCGCGAGCCACCGGCCGCCGAAAAGAAATCGCCATTCGATTGTCGGTCGGCGCGAGCCGCGGCCGCTTGATCCGTCAACTGCTCACGGAGAGCCTGATGCTCGCGCTGCTGGGCGGCGCGCTCGGCTCGCTGATCGCCGTTTGGTCCTCGGACGGATTGTTTCAGTTTGTGATTGCGCATCTCCCGCGACAATTTTCACTGATCGCTGTGCATGTGGGACCGGACTTCCGGATTCTCGGCTTCTCGCTTGCGCTCACATTGCTGACCGGAATTGTTTTTGGAATGGCGCCTGCTCTACAAGCGTCGCGCCCGGATATGAACGCGGCTCTCAAGGATTCTGGCGCTGGCGTTCCAACTGGCTCCGGCGGGTTTCTTCGCCACGCGCTGGTGGGCGCGCAAGTCGCAGTGTGTATGGTGTTGTTGATCGCCGCCGGATTGCTGCTCCGCGGATTGTACGTCGCCCAGACCATCGATCCGGGTTTTCGAATGGAGGGCATCTCGGGCGTCGGGTTTGATCTGCGCGGGCAAGGTTACGACGATCGCCGCGCCACATTGTTCCAGCAGAATCTGTTGCGGCGCCTCGCCGCTGTGCCCGGAGTCGACGCGGTAGCGCAAGCGGGTTCGATTCCGCTCAGCAACGATCATAGCGGCGCTTCTTTCTCCATCCCCGGTCAGCCGGGCGAACGCGGCGTCGAATATAACCAGGTTTCACCGGGATTCTTTTCGATGCTGGGAATTCCGATTGTCCGCGGCCGCAACTTTACCGAAGCAGAAACACGCACGGGCGCCGCGGTCGCAATCCTGACGGAAAGCACGGCGCGGCGGCTCTGGCCGAATCAGGATCCGGTGGGCAAGCTCATCCGATGGGAAGGCGGCTTGGACGTCGAAGTGGTCGGCGTCGCAGCGGACGCTCAGGTTTCGCATCTCGCCAAATCCGATGACACCTATGCCTACATCCCCGCCGCGCCCAAAGAACAAATCTACTTGAACGTGTTGGTTCATTCGTCGAACGATTTTGGTTCGCTCGCTAAGGAGATTCGCGCCGCGCTTCACGGCATCGATCCGGATTTCGTGGCGGACGTCACTCGCGTCCAAGACAATCTCGACTTTTGGCGGATGCCGTCGCGCATCGTCGCCATTCTCGCCGGATCGCTCGGCGCTTTGGGAATGCTCCTCGCCTGCATCGGAGTTTACGGCGTGGTTTCGTACGCCGTTGGACGGCGCGTCCGTGAAATCGGCATTCGCATGACGCTCGGCGCCGATGCGCGCGACGTCCGGACGCTCATTTTGCGCCAAGCCATGTTGCCGGTCGTGGCCGGAGGGCTGGTCGGAATCGCGGGCTGCGCCGCCGTTTCGCAAATCCTTAGCGGAATGTTGTTCGGTGTCAGCGCGCACGACCCGTTGGCGTTCGTCACGGTGCCGCTGCTGTTGTTATCCATTGCGCTCGCGGCGAGCTACATTCCGGCGCGCCGCGCGACCAAGGTGGATCCCATGGTGGCTTTGCGTTACGAATAAGCGCTAATCCAAAATCGGCACGTGATTCAAATGTTCGGTCCGATGCGCCGCGTAGGCCGTCGGACTGAGTCCGGAAAACGCGCGGAAATCGTGGATGAAATGCGCCTGGTCGAAATATCCGCACGACAAAGCCAGATCGGTCCAATTTACATCCCCTGACATCGAGATGCGGCGCAGAACATATTGAAAGCGCTGAACGCGGCAGTACAATTTCGGCGTCAATCCCACTTGATCGCTGAAGACATCGATAAACCGGCGCGAGCTTAAGCCGATCTGTTCCGTCACTTGCGCGATGGAGGGCGCGCGCTTGAAGTCTCCGAATTCCTGGATCGCAAAATCGACTGCCGGATGCCGCAGCAAAGGCTTTCGGATGTGCGCCAGTAGGCTCTCTTCGAGGATCTGGAACTTGGCCGCCGGCGTCGCGGCTTCCAGCAACCGGTCTCGCAGCTCCTGCGCGCCGTTTCCCCAAATCTCATCCAGCGAAATGTGTTGATTATGAAGTTCGCCGGCCGGCATTTTAAAGAACGGAAAGGCCCCGCCCGGTTTGAAGTGAACGCCGATCACGGAATGCTGTTCCGCGGTGTCCAACACAAAATATTCGGACTGCACGCCAACTAACAAGGCTCCGCGCAGCGATTGAAACTTGCTCGGATCGCGACGGTCATAAACACGCGCTGCGTCGTCCTTCAGGTTGATGACAAGTTCCATCGAACCATCCGGAAGCAGGCGCTCTTTATCATGCGGCTGGCTGTAGCCCTCGTAGAGCCAAAGGAGCGCGGCGAAGTTCGAAAGAGGCGGCCTAGGGATGTGATGCGCGATCACTAACAGCTATGACAGCAAAACCTGTGCCGGATCACAAGCCGGCTAGCCGATCATGTTCAGGAGGGTTTTGTCCAAGTCGTCGGCCGTTTTCGCCACTTTCACATTGGCCTCGAAGCTGTTGCGCGCCTGGAGCATCGATACGGCGGCAGTACTAAGGTCCACCGAGTCCTGTCCGGGCGGAGTTGGAAGTGCCGCGCGAACCACATTGTTTGCGGCCTGCGTGAACTGCGTTTCCGCGTTTCTCAAGCCATTAAGAGGTTGGATCATCCCTAACATCGAGACCTCCGGATTCTAAACTAGTCTGCTTAGATTCCTCTTCGACAGTTTTCTGGATTTCTTGAAACATTCCGCGCTTCAAAGTTTCGATGCCTAAACCTGTCACGCTGGAGATCTCAAAAAAGGGTAACTTCTGGTTGGCGGCGAGAGCCCGCAGGCTCTCAATCCGCTCTGGATCTTGCGCAACATCCACTTTGGACGCCACCACAAACATAGGCTTCTTTGCGAGATCGTCGCTGAAGCTGGCCAGCTCGTTCATCACGACGCGGAAATCTTCCACCGGGTCGCGCCCCGAGCTCTCGGAAACATCCACCAGATGCACCAGCAGCCGGGTACGTTCGATGTGCTTGAGGAATTGCACGCCCAGGCCGTGACCTTCATGCGCTCCTTCAATAAGCCCCGGGATGTCGGCCACAACGAAAGTACTATCGTCGACGCTCACTACACCAAGATTTGGCTCAATGGTCGTGAACGGGTAGTCCGCAATCTTAGGCCGCGCGGCGGAAATGCGCGAAATCAAAGTCGACTTGCCGGCATTCGGAAATCCCACCAACCCGACATCGGCCAGCAGCTTCAACTCCAGCCGCAGGTGCTTGGCTTCCCCGAGATGCCCGGGTTCATGTTCGGTCGGCGCCTGATGCGTGGGTGTCGCGAAGTGCTGGTTGCCGCGCCCGCCGCGTCCGCCTTTTGCAATGACGATGCGATCGCCCGCGCGCGTGAAATCGTGCAGGAATTCGCCGGAATCGGCATCGTAGACGATGGTCCCCACCGGTACCGAAATCTCGATCCCCTTCCCCTCGCGCCCCGTGCGATTACTGCCTTCGCCGTGGCGCCCGCGCTGGGCCGTGTATTCGGGATTAAAACGGAAATGAAGCAGCGTGTTGTAGTGCGTGCTGGCGACCATGGTGATATCGCCGCCGCGCCCGCCATCGCCACCGCTCGGTCCACCGCGCGGAACATACTTCTCGCGCCGGAACGCCAGGCAGCCGTTGCCGCCATCCCCGGCCTTTACGCGGATTCGAACCTCATCGATAAACATCGGGGTTTGGGGTTTAGGGATTGGGGATTCGCAGATGCCGTCGAACTAGAGACTCTCGCGAATCCCTAAGCCCAAATCCCTAATCCCCAGTTTTGATGGAGATGAACTTCCCGCTGCGGCCGCGATCGCGGAACTCGACGATGCCTTGCACTTTCGCAAACAGGGTGTCGTCCTTGCCGCGTCCGACGTTTTCACCAGCTTTGAAGCGCGAGCCGCGTTGGCGGACCAGGATGGAGCCGCCGGTCACTAATTCGCCGCCGAAAGCCTTCACACCTAGGCGTTGCGCGTTCGAATCGCGCCCGTTCTTGGAACTTCCTAAACCTTTTTTATGTGCCATATCGCGCCTATGCCAGAATCTCGCTCACCTTCACCTGCGTGTAGTTCTGCCGGTGTCCGATGGTGCGCTTGTACTGCTTTTTGCGCTTGAACTTGAACACCACCACTTTATCGCCGCGGCCGTGACCTGCGATGGTGCACTTCACTTTGGCGTCGGAGAGCGCGGAGCCGGTGACCAGCTCGTTCGAATCGTTCATCACGGCCAGCACGCGCCCGAGTTCCACCTCGGACCCCACGTCGCCGGCAACCGTTTCCACTTCAATCACATCGCCCGGCGCGACGCGGTACTGTTTTCCACCGGTTTCAATCACTGCGTACATAACTGTCCTTCGTTGAGCTAGAAATGTGGGCTAATCAGGCAAGCTGGAGCCGCAAAGTCTTATGGTACATCAGATGGATGGCGGCGCGCAAACCACGGCAATAAGAGGGATGGGAACGAGCCAAACCAGGCGCGGGCTAAGTCTCGAGTGGGTTCAACCACCGGAGCTCCTGGAAGCGCCGGAATTCCTGATCGGCAGATGCAAGCAGAGCTCCATGTTCCATCGCGAGTGCGGCAAGGACTGCGTCCGTTACCAGCGGACCATTTGCCCCATGGTCACTGACGGGTTTTCCAGAATCTCAGCATGAACGGGCCGAGAATGCAACGGAACAACGCCGGGTTGCCTCGGCCATTCGCCCAGACAGTGGAATTGGTGTCGATACCCAACAGCGCCGCTCGTTCAGAGTTTTGGTGGTGCTGGGCCAACTGGCCGCCCGAGACGGGTCTGAGACGATTTTGGAACGGAACTCACCGCTCGATGAAGATCAATTGGTCTTGCGAAGTGGCGAGTTCAACGATCCGGATCGCATTACGCCGAAGCACATTTGCCGCAATCTCCGTTGGATAATCGCAGGAACGGAGAATGACAACTTTAGCTGCCGGGAACTGCTTCAACAAACGTTCGAAGTCGTTGTCGGTCGAGACTAGAACGAAATCGTGCGCTACGGCGTATTCCAGAATCTGCCGATCGCCAGCACGGGCGAGCCCATTTCGAAGAGCGCTTTCCGATTCAGGGAACAGGTCGCTTAATAGCGGAACCAGCCGCGGCGACAGGCTTTCGTCGAAGAGAAGCTTCATCCCCCGGAAACTTTGGCTCGCGCCGCCAATTCCGCGGCATACGCGTACACGGCACGAAAATCATCCGCATCGAGTTGTGGATAGTCGGCCAGGATTTGGTGTTGGGATGCCCCACTGGAAAGCCATTCCAGAATCTCCTGAACGGTTATCCGGTGGCCTCGAATGCACGGTTTGCCGAACCGCACCTCAGGATCGATCGTGATCCGTTCTAGCAATGAGCCATGGGCTGTAGGCATTTGAGCCCCCTTGGGCCATTGTATACCGCGCCATAGTCGCCATTCCGCCGAGCGGATCGTCACTCGGGCACAAACTAATCCGCCCAACAATAAATCCGGCTCCTCAACCGCCCGTGCTAGAATTTGAAAACCTTCCACGTCGAAGAAGCGGATCCTTATGGGAAGCCCTGGCATTGAAATCCCGCCGCTGCTGAAGACGCGCTTTCAGAACTACTGGCTCAATGGCTCGTACGACGAAATGTTCGAAGCCGAAGGTGTGCCTCGCCAGCACTACCGCGCGCTGTACGAAATGCTGCTGAGCCTTCCTGTCGAAGAGATGCGGCGCCGCAAGCAGGCCGCCGACATCTCGTTTCTGCACCAGGGCATCACCTTCACCGTCTACGGCCGCGACGAAGGCACCGAGCGCATTTTCCCCAACGATCTTTTGCCGCGCATTATCACCAGCGCCGAGTGGGAAACCATCGAGCGCGGGCTCATCCAGCGGATCACCGCGCTGAATCTTTTCCTGCGCGATATTTATCACGAAGGCCGATCCGTCAAAGCGGGCGTGGTGCCCGGCGAGATCGTTTACTCCTGCCGCCATTTCCGCCGGCAGATGCGCGAGTTCAAAGTCCCGAAAAATATTTACATTAGCGTGGTCGGCTCCGATCTTGTGCGCCTTCCCGATGGATCCTTCGCCGTCCTCGAAGACAATCTGCGCGTCCCCAGCGGCGTCTCGTACATGCTGACGTCGCGCACTGTGATGAAGCGCGTTTTTCCGGAACTGTTCCGCATGGCGGGCGTACGTCCGATCGATCACTACAGCGAGACGCTGCTTTCGACATTGCGCGCGCTTGCTCCCGAGGACCGGCCGGAACCCAACATCGTGCTGCTTACGCCCGGCGTGTTCAACTCCGCCTACTTCGAACATGCATTTCTCGCGCGCCAGATGGGCATCGAGCTGGTGGAAGGCCGCGATCTCACCGTTCACGACAACGTGGTTTACATGCGGACCACCGGCGGCCTGCGCCGCGTCGACGTGATCTACCGGCGTGTGGATGACGATTTCATCGATCCGTTGGCGTTCCGCCCGGATTCATCGCTCGGCGTCGCCGGACTCTTCAATGCCTACCGATCCGGCAACGTGGCTTTGGCGAACGCATTGGGAACTGGCGTTGCCGACGACAAGGCACTCTATGCTTATGTTCCCGCCATCATCCGCTATTTCTTGAATGAAGAACCGATCCTGAACAACGTCCACACTTTCGTTTGCAGCGATCCGGCGCAGCGGCAGCATGTCCTCTCCCGATTGGATCAGTACGTTGTGAAAGCGGTCG
>DATGIH010000460.1:0-10061 GCA_035295865.1 Bryobacteraceae bacterium | reverse complement strand
CCGCGCCGCCGGATGCCGATGAATGCCAGCCGTCCGAGGTCCTCGGTCTTTTCCAGGATCTCGTGCGCCAGCCGGACCAGAGTCCGGTCGATTTCCGAGGCGCTCATCAATTGGGCTTTGTCGCGAGTAGCGGCCATCGGGGTTAGCCTAGCACATCAATAATGCTTCATCCGGTCGCGAATCTTCTTGGCGAGCTTCTCGATATCCTCGGCCTTCTTGAGCGTCGGGATGGAGAGCACGTAGCGGTCGCTTTTTTCAAGATCGGTCTTGAGTTGGTCGGCCAGTTTCGACAGTTCGCGGGCGTCCTCCAGCGATTTTTGATAATCGGCCTTCAGGATTTCGTCCCTTTGCAGCTTTCCATTCGGCAGACGAACATCTTCTTTGTCGGGCTCAGTGATGGGACGCGGCTGCTGGGCCGAAGGGACTTGCGCGCACAACGCGAAAGCCACAGCGAAACCAAGCAGATTCGATAGACGCATGTTGCGCACCCCCTCCTATTATCCCGGACGTACGGCTGAATTATAATCCCTGAATGCCCCTTGTCGACAAACACACTCCCGGTGACTTTTGTTGGATCGAACTCGCGACCTCGGATCAAAACGGGGCGAAGAGGTTTTACAGCTCGTTGTTCGGGTGGGAGGCGAACGATATGCCGATGGGCCCGGATGCGTTCTACACTATTTTCCGTTTGCAGGGGAAGGACTGCGCGGCCGGCTACACGATCGGCGTTCATGAGCAAGGCATGCCGCCGCACTGGAATCTTTATATCTCGGTGGAAAATGCCGATGCTGCGGCGAACCAGGCCGCATCACTCGGGGCGAAGGTCATCGCGGCTGCGTTCGATGTGATGGACGCGGGCAGAATGGCGGTGCTTGAAGATCCTACGGGGGCCGTGTTTATTGTGTGGCAACCCAATCGCAACGCGGGGATCGGGATTGTGAATGAACCCGGCGCCTTCTGCTGGGCCGACTTAAGCACGCCCGATCCCGCGCGCGCGCAAAAATTTTATGAGGCGCTTTTCGGTTGGGAGATCGCACCTGGGGAAGGGAAAGGCGCGAACGATTATCTCCACATCAAAAATGCCGGCCGGTTCATCGGTGGCATTCAACCGTCACACATGCGCAATCCGCACGCGCCGCCGCATTGGCTGATTTATCTAAACGTCGCCGGCGTGGACGCTTCCGCGGCGAAAGCCAAGCAGCTTGGCGCTCGTTTTTATGTTGACCCGATGAACATCGAAGACGTGGGACGACTGGCGATCATGGCGGATCCGCAAGGCGCTGTGTCGGCCATCTTCAAGGAATCGCCGAGCCACTGATCCGGTATGGACACTCTTTACGGAAAGGCCGTGGCGCTGGCGGTTCCGGTCTTTCTGTTTTTGATTTTGCTCGAACTGATTGTGGATCGCGTGCGGGGCACGCGCTGCTATAACCTGGCCGATTCCATCAACAGCCTGAGCTGCGGTATCGTCAGCACCGGCGTGCGGGTGTTCTTTGGTTTCCTCGGAATCTTTTTCTATCAGTGGATCTTCGAGCATTGGGCCATCGTGCATTTGCCTGCCGGCAATTGGGCGGTGTGGATCTTCGCATTCGTGTTCTACGATTTTTGCTACTACTGGAATCATCGCTGGGGCCACACGGTGGGACTGTTTTGGGCGTCGCATGTGGTGCATCATCAAAGCGAAGAGTTCAATCTCACCACCGCGCTGCGGCAGACGGGCACCGGAGCGTTCACCAGTTGGATTTTCTATTTGCCGATGGCGTTGGCCGGCGTGCCGCTGGTGGTGTATCTGATCGCCGGAGTAGTGCAGCTCTTTTACCAATTTTGGCCGCACACGCGGCTGATTGGACGGATGGGAATTTTGGATCGCTGGATTCAGACGCCATCCAACCACCGGGTGCATCATGCGCAGAACGATATTTATCTCGATAGGAATTACGTCGGCGTGTTCATGATCTGGGATCATCTGTTCGGAAGTTTCCAGGAGGAGCTGGACGAAGAGCCTTGCCTTTACGGCATTCGCGGGCAGCTCAAGAGCTGGAATCCGGTGTGGGCGAATCTGCATTACTACTGGGCCATGGCGAAGGACTGCTGGCATGCTGAGTCGTGGGTCGACAAAGTGAAGGTGTGGTTCGCGCATCCGGGCTGGCGTCCGGCGGACGTAGCGGCGCGATTTCCGAAACCGCAGTACGATCCGCGGCGGGATTTTGTGAAATACGACCCGCCAGCGGGTGTTTCGCTGAGTCTTTATGCATTTGTGCAGTTCGTCGCGTTGATGGCCGCGAACAGTCATTTTCTCGCGCTGCTGCCGAAGCAATCGACCGCGTGGAATCTGGCTTATTTTTTGTTTATTTTGCTGAGCCTGGTTTGTCTCGGTGGTGTGTTGGAAGTTCGGCGCGGATTCATCATGGTCGAGGCTGCGCGGCTGATTGGCGTAGCGTTTGTCGCTCTGGTGGCGCGCGTTTGGTTCGGCGGTGTGCAGGATGTGCGGGTTTTGGTTTCAATTGGGATCTTTGCGCTGCTTTCGCTGGGATGGCTGACGTTGGCTGCGCCTTTACTGGGCATGAAGCGGCAGATCGCCGGCTAAGGGGCGCTCGCACAAGGCCGCCCTTCCAACCGCGCGTCGCACCCTGCAAGCGCGCAATGGCTACTAACTCATGCTGCGATAATAACCTCATATGCAGGAGGTGAATGTCGGGATCATCGGTCTGGGCAACGTCGGCATGGGGACGCTCGGCATCCTTACGGAGAACGCCAGCCAGATCGCTCTGAAGCTCGGGTTCCAGTTGCGGGTGAAAGCGTTATGCAGTCCGTCGATTCACTCCAAAAAGTTCAATACAACCCTCGCCGGCGTTCTGCATACGCCGGATTGGCGCGAAGTCGTGGAGCATCCGGAGGTCGATATCGTCGCCGAGCTGGTGGGCGGAACTGTAGTCGCTCGCGAGATTATCGACGCTGCCATCCGGAATCGCAAATCGGTGGTCACCGCGAATAAGGAATTAATGGCGCTGTGCGGCGCCGAAATTTGGGATCGCGCCATTGCATCCGGCATCAATCTCGCGATGGAAGCGAGCGTCGCCGGCGGCATTCCGATTCACAGCGTGCTGCGCGAAGGGATTTCGGGCGACCGCGTCACGATGCTTTATGGAATCCTGAACGGCACCAGCAACTACATCCTCACCGAGATCGAGCGGCGCGGCGTTTCTTTTGAACAGGCGCTTCAGGAAGCGCAGGCACTGGGTTATGCGGAAGCCGATCCGACGGCGGACGTAGATGGCTACGACGCGCGTTCCAAGCTGGCGATTTTGTCGGCGCTCGCGTTTGGCGAGAAGATCACGCCGTCCGACATTTATACCGAAGGCATCCGGCGGTTGCTTCCGGTGGATTTTCAGTATGCGCATCAATTGCATCACACCATCCGGCTGCTGTGCGCCGCGCGCCAGACCCACGATGGGCTGATTCTTTCCGTGCGGCCGGCGCTGGTTCCGCAATCGACGATTCTGGCCGGCGTGCACGGAGCTTACAACGCAGTGTGGGTGCGAGGACTGTATGGCGAGGACACGTTCTACTATGGCCGAGGCGCGGGATCGTCGCCCACCGGCGTTGCGGTGGTGAGCGACTTGATGCGTGTCGCGCGCGAAATCCGCTCGGGAAGTCCGGAGCGCGTGTCGCCCTTTGCTCACGAGCGTCTCGGCGAATACAAACCCATTCCAGTGACGCTCCAGCAATCCGCTTACTATTTGCGATTCCGTGTCGAAGATCGGCCTGGCATCATCGCAAAACTGGCCGGCGTGTTGGCGGAAAAAGGCATCAGCCTGGATGCGGTGCTGCAAATTCCGGCGGAAAACTGGCGCGATCTTCCGTTCGTCATTACCGTGGAACCGACTTCCGAACAATCCATCCGCGAAGCGCTGGCGGAAATGTCGGCGCACGAATTTCTGGTGGAGCCTCCGCTCGCCATGCCCATGGAGAAATCATTGTGAAACGTTTTGCTTGCTTGATGTTGTTTTGCGCGGGCGCCGCGCTTCCGCAGGTCGCCGAAAAAGCGAATGAAGGTTATAAGACCAAGGAAGGCCGTGATTCGGTTGCGCGCGGCCTGTCCGATCCGAAGCGCGACGTAACGCAGAATCCGCGGGAGATCGTGGACGCTCTGGCGTTAAAACCCGGCAATGTCGTGGGAGATGTCGGCACCGGCGTCGGATTCATGCTGCCGTTTCTCAGTCACGCCGTTGGCGATAAAGGGCAGGTGATCGCGGAAGATATCGCCAGCGATTTTCTCGACAAAGCCAAAGCGCGCGCACAGGTGCTGGGACTCACCAATGCGAAGTTCGTGCTGGGGACCGCGCAGGATCCGAAATTGCCGGCCGACACGCTCGAAGCCGTGCTGGTGCTCGACACGTATCATCACTTCGACTATCCGGAAGCGATGCTTGGGCACATTCGCGACAGCCTGCTCTCCGATGGGCGGCTGGTGATCGTCGATTACTATAAGCGTGCGGATGCGATGCCAAACGGCCGCGCGCTCGAGCACATCCGGCTGGATGAAGACGACGTGATCAGCGAGGTGGAAGCCAACGGATTCCGCCTGAGTTCGAAAAAAGAGCTGATTCCGAAGACGCAATACATCGCGATTTTTGTGAAGAAGTAAAGCCGTGTGTTACCATCCGTTTGAGACTTGCCCAAAGGCGCCGGAGAGGTGGCTGAGTGGTCGAAAGCAGCGGTTTGCTAAACCGTCGTAGTGCCTTAAAGCGCTACCGGGGGTTCGAATCCCCCCCTCTCCGCCAGCGATCTTCCGGGTTGTCCTCCAATTCCCGCTTCCGTACGCAGGTGTAGACCAAATGTAAGTGCGTCTTCCCAGCGGCTGCGGCGCTTTCGGGATCAAACATCGCCATGTCTCCCGGGGACTCTGAATCGAAGTGCGTCGGCTTGGCTTCCTGCGTGCCAAAAACTTTGTCGACCGCGAACCCTTCGCTGCAGTGCCCATAGAGAACGCTAAGTCCGGTCAGCGAGTACGACGCGTAAGCCTGCCACGGCTGCAACTCTTTTCCTCACTCGATACATGGAGTGAAATCGGATGATCGCCGGGTACACAATCGAAGCACATATCCCGAGCGAAAGGTAACCACGAAACGCCTGCTCGAGTTTGCCTTTCGATCGGACGCGGCATCCTCGCAAGACCTCGGAGCTCCCTCTAAGGTTGGAACTTCTGAATCGATCGAAGGGCCGGACGCGCTGACTTGGGGACATTCTTGCGCGTTCGCCGCCGCGGTGCACACCATGACGAGAGCGAACCCGAAAATTCGGGGCACCTACCTAGGCTACCGCCGCGCTCGCTTCGGAGTGAACCTCATCCAGCGAAACGTGGAATCCGAACAGCAAATCCACTGGCCGTTTCGACCACGGATTCATCGTCCACCGCACCCGCAAAAACCGCACCGCGGGATTCCGCGCGAGATTGAGAATCGTCGCGTACATGCCGCAATACGATTTTTGCGGGAATACGACGAGCGGTCTGCGTCCCCAATCGATCCCGTCTTCTGAGCCCCACACCGCCACTTCCAACCCCTCGTGCTCAACCACCTGGTCGATGCCCAGCGTCACTGCCAGCAGTTTTCCGCGGAGGCTCTCCAATGAAACCGCCGGCCCCACACCATCGCATCTTTGGACAGATCGGGGCACCAGATATCTGGGCGGTAGCATGGCTGAGCCTCCTTTGGTTAGTACTTGATCACAGTTGGTTTTGCATCTCGATTGCCAGGCGTGGCTCTTTGAAAAGGCGGACTTTGCGCTCTTAAGATGCGAAATGCCACCCAGTGCACTGCCTCTTTTCACCCAACAACGTGGGCTGCGCGCGCAAAACCAATTCAGTAAAGCTGGTCTCTGGCGTGCCTCCTGATCCATAGGAGTTCGCCATGCGGAACCTATTGATCGCGATGATGCTTGCCACGTTGCTATCTTGCGTAAGGCGATTTCCAGTCGAGTCCCCGGTTGAGCAGAATCCAGCCTCAATCCAGGTGCTGCGTTTCACCGCGCAGCCTCGCGTGATTCATCGCGGCGAGAGCGCAGTCCTTTCCTGGAACGTCCGAAACGCTGCCTCAGTGGAACTCGAAGAAGCGTTCGAGCCGAGCGGCACGGTCGCAGATCCGTTTCTCCATTTGCTCGGACGCTTTTCTTCCAGCGGCACATTCACCGTTTCGCCGAAGAGCAGCGCGACCTACGTCTTAAGCTGCGGCGGAAGCGATTCACAAGCGCTCTGCGTGTCCGCATCGGTCAGCATTATCGTCAAGTGATTCGAAACCCCGCATTGTAAAGTACCAGACAATTTGTCTCGCGTGGTGCGACACATCGTCATCCTGCACTCCTGGGAGTACTGCCGGGTACTAGCTGTTGAATCAATGAGTTGCAGGTATTCTACTTTGGTCCTATGACTGCATTCCTAGAACGCGAAAGGTTGCACATGCGCTCCGCGTTGCTAATCTCTATCGCCCTTCTGACCGCGAATCTCAGTCAGGCGGATTCCGCCAAACTCTCTCGCGAGCTGGAAGGCAGACAGCCGGATCAGATTGTCGACGTCATTATCCAATACAAACACGTCCCCACAGCCGAGCACCATGCCCGGGTCGCGGCGCGCGGAGGAGAGCTCAAGCACAATCTGGATATTGTTCGCGCAGCACACTATTCCGTCCGAGCGGAAACGCTGGACACTCTCGCGAACGATCCCGATGTCGAATTCATTTCGCCGGATCACCCGCTTTATGCCGCATCGCCCGTCGCGCCCTACACTGGCAGCCCCGACTATGGTTGGAAGACGGTGGGTGCCGATCTCGCCTCCAGCGTGTTCGGCGTGGATGGAACCGGCATCGGCATTGCGATGGTGGACAGCGGCGTTAACGATAGCAACGATCTCAAAGATGTTCTTTCACATAGTCGCATCGTCTACAAAGGCGTTTTTATTCCAGGGCTCAGCGCTGACGACCGTTATCAACACGGAACGCATGTGTCAGGGATTCTCGCCGGAAATGGAGCAAATTCTATCTCTACACAGTCAACTTATTCCGTGCGCGGAATCGCTCCGAATGCAAATTTGATCAGTTTGAAAGCGTTGAACAATACCGGCGTCGGGACCGACAGCGCCGTGATCGCGGCCATCCAACAAGCCATCGCTCTGAAGAGCCAGTACAACATTCGCGTGCTGAATCTCTCGTTGGGGCGGCCGGTTACGACATCCTATGTCAACGATCCATTGTGTCAGGCCGTGGCTGCGGCCTGGAAAGCAGGTATCGTTGTCGTCGTGGCGGCCGGCAACGATGGCCGGAACAACTCGCTGGGCACGAACGGCTATGGGACGATCAACGCGCCCGGAAACAGCCCGTATGTGATCACCGTCGGCGCGATGAATACGGAAGGAACGCTCACCCCGACCGATGACAAAATCGCGACGTATTCTTCCAAAGGCCCGACCTCGATCGATCAAGTGGTGAAGCCGGACATCGTGGCGCCCGGCAATCGCATCATCTCCATCGGAAACGGCGGCACCTATCTGGAGCAGACGTATCCGGGGAACGCAGTCGCCAAATCTGTGTACCTCAAGAACGGCGGCCCTTCCTCGCCGGATTACTTTGAACTCAGCGGCACCAGCATGGCGACGCCCATGGTGGCTGGCGCGGCGGCGCTGATGATTCAGAAAAATCCCTCGCTCACACCCGACCAAGTAAAGGCGCGGCTGATGAAGACCGCTACGAAATTTGCGCCCGGTCTGAGCATTGCGACCGACCCGACCACGGGCGTCACCTACACGGATGAATTCGACATCTTTACCATCGGCGCCGGATATCTCAACATCCCGGCCGCTCTGGCGAATAACGACGTGTTCAATGGCGCTGCGCTCTCGCCAACGGCCGTATACAACGCTGCGGCCAAAACAGTATCGGTCGCTCCGAACGCGCAGCTGGCCGTCTGGGGCACGAATTCGGGAACGTTCGCGGTTTGGGGTACTGGTTCTCTTTCCGGGACTCTGGCGATCTGGGGAACGGTCGCGGTGTGGGGCACTTCTGTTTTTGCGGATTCGCGGCTCGCTGTTTGGGGAACGGGCACCGTGTGGGGCACTTGCTCTGTTTCGGGCACGACTTCGCCGCAGGCTTTCTCCGATATCTGGGGTAAGCTTGCGATCTGGGGCACGGGCCAAGCGAGCGGTGAAACGGTGCGCGTCGCCATCAACGGAGATAACTAACGTGACGGTTCCTGCTCCAGGTTTGGCCTCCTCAATTCCTGCAGAGAAGCGGCGGCGCTTTCCCCGGCAGGTTTGTTCCGGGCCGATCAGCGTCGCCTGGACTACCGGTTATGACAAATTCACGATCGGGCAATGCGTGGATATTTCGCGCTCCGGCATCTGTATCCAAACGTCGGAACCGGTGCCCCTCTCGGAGAGAGTTTGCCTCCGGTCGGAAAGGTTGTCGTTAAGCGGGAGCGCTATCGTTCGGCACTGCCGGCGTGCGAAATCGAAATATCTGGTGGGTTTGGATTTTGCCGGCGGTTTCCGTTGGGGAAACCCTGCACCCGAGTAGATATCTCGCCGTCAGGTGCGAAACTGGGGATAGGAGTTTCGCGTGAAACTAATCTCCTTTCCCGCACTCGCAAGCTTCGCCGTGATCGCCGGTGCATTCGCACAAAGTACCAAGCCCGCGCCCAAGCGAAAAGCGGAAATTGAGGAAATCAAAGCGACCGGATGCACCGTGCCAGCGGCCCAGGCTGGTTGTCTGTTGCTAAAGACACTAGACGGCAAAACTACGTACAACATTTTCACTGAGGATCCCACGCCCGCTACCGGCATCGTCATCATTGTTGACGGGAAGCCGCACCAGGGAATCACTGCCTGTAAGCAAGGCATTGCGCTCGATGTGACTCAGTGGGAATCCACGGGAGAGAAATGTTCGCGCTAGTTTGGACGCCGCCTCGAAATGCGGCAGTGGGTAGGATCGCCCGCCCTACTGGTCACGTAGAATAACCGAAGGATGTCAGCGCGCCGGATTTTGCGGATCGTTCTCAGCCTGGTGCTGATCGGCGTCGTCTGGCTTCGGGCGGGACGCGAATGGCACACCCGATCCGGATCGTGGCTGGCCGGAGCGATCACGATTTCCATCATCCTGCTGCTGGTAGTGATCGCCGATGTCACGGGCGCACAGCAGAAATGGCGGCGAGAACGTGAAGAAGTTCCGAAGCGGCCGCTCGGGCTCGATAGCTAAGGCAGCGCCGCGATCACTCGTTCGATGTCCTCGGGTGAAATGTAAAAGTGCGGGGAGAAACGAACCCAACCCTGGCGCGGCGCTGCGATGATCCCGCGCTCTTTCAATTCGTGCACCAGCTGACGGCTATCCAGGCCCGGCTTATGCACTGCGACGATGCCCGCGCCGTTTTCCGCGGTTCGGTCACCTAACAATTGGTAACCTTTCTTCGAAGCGCCCTCGGCTAATTGATCGGTCAGAGCTTGCACAGCCGGAGCAATGCGATCTACGCCAACTTCCAACAAGAAATCGATGGATGCCTTTAATCCATAGCAACCAATCGTGTTCAGCGTTCCGCACTCATACCGGCCGGCATCGGGACGCAGAGCCATGTCGCGCGATGCATAATCGTGATAGCCCGCGACATTCGTCCAGCCGAACTCCACCGGGAAGATGGAATCCTGGCGGCTCTTTCGCACATAAAGAACCCCGCAGCCCTCCGGGCCCAGCATCCATTTATGGCCATCCGCGGCCAAAGCATCGATATGTGCCGTTTCGACGTTCAGCGGAAACGCTCCCAAGCCCTGGATAGCATCCACGAAGAAAAAGCAGCTGTGCCGGTGGCAGATTTCGCCGATTGCGTTCAAATCCACACGCAGGCCGCTCAAGTATTGAACAAAGCTGATGGCCAGGAGCTTGGCGCCTTCGCACGCTCGATTGATGGTGTCGAGCGAATCGGTAACGGAGAGCCAATCCACGGAAACCCGCTGCTCTTCCAAACGAAGCCACGGGTAGTAATTGGAAGGAAACTCCTCACGGAAGGCGACCACCCGGTCCCCC
>DATGIH010000459.1:0-3872 GCA_035295865.1 Bryobacteraceae bacterium | reverse complement strand
CAAGGTGGATCTCAGGCTGGAGGTTGGCGCCACGACTGAGACCGTTCAAGTGGAGGCTACGGCCAGCGGAGTGGAAACGGTGGTTGCATCGCTGGGTTCCGTGGTCGCGGGCAATCAGATTTCCGAAGCACCCCTCGATGGGCGGAACGTGATGGATCTTGCCACGCTGTTGCCGGGCGTAATTCCGGCTTCGGATGGCGGCCCCGCGGCTCACTTCAATGTGGCAGGCGGGCGCGGCGATTCCGTAACGTTCTTGATCGACGGAGCGGGCAACAACGATTTGCTGAGCAACGATTTTGTGCTGAATCCCAATCCGGACGCGGTGGAAGAATTTCGAATTCTCACGAGCAACTACGCGCCGGAATACGGCCGGAACGGCGGCGGGATCGTCAGCGTAGTGACCAAATCCGGAACGAATGAGTTTCACGGCGCGCTCTTTGAATATGTCCGCAACGATGCGTTCAACGCCAATTCGTTTTTCAACAACCAGCAGGGCATTGGCAAGGACATTTTGAAGCGCAATCAGTTTGGCGCCGAGGTGGGTGGGCCGGTTTTGATTCCGAAACTGTTCAACGGGCGCAATCGGTTGTTTTTCATGATGGCGTGGCAGAGCCAGAGGCTGGCGCAGCTTTCCACAAATCCGGCCATCACCGTTTATACGCCGGCGGAATTGAACGGGGATTTTTCGCACTCGGGCCCGGGCGGAGTGCCCGATCAACGCGTGGTCAGCTACCTGAAGCAGTTCCCCTATTTCCAGCCGAACCCGGCGCTAGCCGACAAGGGGATTATCGATCCATCCAGGATCAATCCGGTGGCCGCGAATTACATCAAGGCCGGTTTAGTGCCAAGCACTGCCGACGGGACGTTGTTCTACCAAGCGCCGGCGCCCAACAACAACGATGAATTGACCGAGAAGATCGACTTCGTGGTAACCGATAAGGATCGCATTGCGGTAACGCTGGGATCGAGCCGGGCGCTCGCTTACCGCGTGCCGTACAATCCCGGATTCCCTGCGACGAACGGACAGAATAAATATTTGGGAACGATCGCCTATACGCGGACGATCTCGGCAAACATGGTGAACGAGTTTCGGTTCACCGCGCAGCGCAACAATCAACAAAACGCGGTTCCAGTCGGCAAGCTTCCGACACCCAACCAGTTGGGGGTTGGCATTACGTCGGATGATCCGGTGGGTCCGCCGCGCGTGAGTTTCTTCGACGATGGACTCACGCTCGGGTACAGTCCAAACGGACCCACCGCGGAGATCGACAACACCTACGTATGGAACGATACGCTGAGCTGGCAGAAGGGCCGGCATGGGTTGAAGATGGGATTCAACTACACGCCCTTCCAGAACAACACGGTTTACGACTTCTATGTGACCGGCAATTTCCTTTACTACGGCACCAGCGCTGGAAGCTACTTCTCGCAAAACGATCGCGCGGACTTCCTGATGGGTTTGCCGGACGAGTATTATCAAGCGCCGCGCGCGCCGAGCAACATCCGGACGCATAACATCGCCGGGTTTTTCCAGGACGAATGGAAAGTGCGCAACAACCTGACGCTGACGCTGGGCATGCGTTACGAGTACAGTTCTCCGAAGTTCGATACGCAAGGACGCAGCTTCTCGCTCGGTTTTGAGAAACAATCGCAGGTGTTTCCGAACGCCCCAGAGGGCATCTTGTTTCCCGGCGATCCGGGCGCTCCAAAGGGCGCGAATTTTCCGGATAAGAACGATTGGGCTCCGCGCTTCGGTTTCGCGTGGGATCCGAAGGGCAACGGCAAAACCAGCGTGCGCGGTGGTTTCGGCGTCTTCTACGACATCCTGAAGGGCGAGGACAATCTGCAATTCAACGGGCAGCCGCCGTTTTTCGCCGGCGCCGATCTTTACTTCAATCCTTTGAGCGCGAATCCCACTTCGCCTAGCATCTCGATGAGCGATCCGTTTGGCGCAGTGGGACGTCCCGATCCGTTTCCATCCAAGCCGCCGGCCAAGAACTTGGATTTCGCCGCAGCGGGATTTTTGCCGATCGGCGGGAGCGGATTGTATTACGTGGATCCGCATCTGCGGACGCCCTACATCTATCAGTACAACGTGAGCGTGCAGCGCGAAGTTTTCAACGGGACCACTTTGGAGGTGTCCTACATCGGTTCGGACTCGCACAAGCTGACCGCGCTGAAAGATGCGAATCCGTTCATCCTCGGAACCACCACTCGTTTGTTCAATGCCCAGCCCGGCGGAATTCCAAACTCCTTTAGCTATCTGCCGGAATTCGGCAACGTGGTGCAAGCCAACTACAACTCGCTCGCCGTTGGATTGCACAAGCGGTTCAGCGATACCAAGATCGGTGCGTTCCAGTATCAGCTTTCGTATACCTACGGACATTCGATCGACAATGCATCCGGATTCCGTTCGACGAACGGCCAGGTGCCTTCGTACGACTTCAACCGGTTCCGCGCGGATTCCGATTTCGATCTGCGGCACTTCGTCGCATTCAGCGGGTCTTGGGAGCTGCCGTTCGCCAAGATGTTTGACCGGGCGCCGAAGCGTTTGACCAAGGGTTGGACGTTGTTCCCCATTGTGACTTACCGGTCGGGCCAACCTTTAACCGTGTTCGCCGGGTTCACGGCTTCGCCGACCGATCCGGGACCATCGGGCGTTGGCGATGCGTATCTGGTGCTGGCGAATCTGGTATCGCCGATCAATTATTTGAATGTGCGTCAGACCAGCACGATTTCCGGCAATAGCGGAAATTTCTATTTCGATCCGAACGCTTTTTCGGTGGCGGAGTTTAACGATCCCAACTTCGATCCGGTGCACAATCCATCGCAGCGAACCTATGGAACATCGGGGCGCAATTCTTTCCGGGGGCCGGGGTTGACCAACTTCAACATTACGTTGGCGAAGACCACGGATCTTTACCGGGAGCGCATGAAGCTGGAAATTCGCGCGGATTTCTTCAACGTTCTGAATCACACCGAGTTTGGGAATCCAAATCTCACAGAGGGCAGTTCGTTGCTGGGCCAGATCACCAGCACATTCAGTCCTCGGGTAATCCAATTGGCGGGACGGCTCACATTCTGAAGAAGCTCGTATCTTTATCCTCGGTTCGCTCGGTATCCTTGAAAGAGGAGCCTAAGCGAACCGTGGAGCGTCGAATCCGATTTGGACCGTTCGAACTGGACAAACAAACCGGAGAGTTGTGGAAGAACGGCGCCAAGGTACGGTTGCAGGGCAAGCCGTTTCAGGTGTTGGTGGCGTTGCTCGAGCGTCCGGGCGAGCCAGTCAGCCGCGAGGAATTGCAGCAGCGGTTGTGGTCCGGCGACACGTTCGTCGATTTTGAAAGCGGATTGAACACAGCGGCGAACCGGCTGCGGCTCACGCTGGGGGATTCGGCGGACAGTCCTCGGTATGTGGAAACTTTGGCGCGGTCGGGCTATCGATTCGTGGCCAAGGTGGAAGAGATCGCGCAGCCGGCTCCTGCGCCTGTTAAAGCACCCGAGAAACCGCGCTCCAACTGGTGGATTGCGGCGGCCATATTTGCCGCGGTCGCTTTGGCTGGAGTGATCTGGATTGTTGCGCGCAGAAGCGCACCGGGGCTACCAAAGTTTCAGCAAATCACGTACCGGCGCGGACCGATTACCGGCGCGCGCTTCACTCCGGATGGGCAGAACATTCTTTACAGCGCCAAGATGGAAAACCAGCCGTGGGCCGTCTATCTGGCAAGCCCGGTGAGTCCGGAAGCGCGGTCTCTTGGGTTCGATCGCGCGAATTTGAATGCGGTTTCGCGTTCCGGTGAACTGTTGCTGCTGTCGGCGGATCGGACCTTCGGGAATTTGTTGTCGCGAGTTCCGATGAACGGCGGCTCGCC
>DATGIH010000458.1:0-30161 GCA_035295865.1 Bryobacteraceae bacterium | reverse complement strand
GGTCATTCTAACCTCCTTGAGGGATAATACGGCGGTCACCCGCCGGATTCAAGAGGCGCCGCGAGCGCAAACGGAGGTTAAAGGCGACGCGAACTGAGCTTGAAAACCAAAGGGAGTTCGCGGAAAGGAGGCGGGCTATTGAACTCGATCGGAAATCCGGCGCCCTGCGACCAACGCTACAGGCTTACCTTCAAGGCGAACGGTGTCCGTCGAACGGCGTTACGGTGTCGAGACGCCGTAACGCCGCACTTTTATTTCTTTTCGCGTTCCTTTGGAGCTTGAGGCTTCGCTTCGGGCCTGGGCGCCGGGTGCGCCTGCGGTCTTGGCTCGGTGGCGCGAGGCGCAGCATGTTCTGCCGGTGGGTGCTGCGCTACATGCGGTTCCGGAGCGCGCCGTTCGGGTGCCGGTGAATCGTGGCGCGGTTCGGCCTTGGGCTTTTCAACTGGGGCGCGCTGTGTCGCTAGCCTCTGATGGTCCTGCTGTTCGGTTCTTGGTTGCTTCACCGGCTGGCTCGGACGGATATTCTCCTGCCGTGCGTGTTCCACTGGCTGCGGACGCGTATGCTCAGGAGCGGCGGTGTGGGGAGTGGCCGCTCGAGACGGCGTCGCCTCCCTCGCAGCCGGACGGGTTTCATTATTCGGACGGCCCGCCGTATTCGGGCGAGCTTCCGGCCCCTTACTGACAGTGCGAGCAGCGGCTGGTTTATACGACGGGGCGGCGGCCTTGGCTGGGACGACACTGCGTCCGCTGAACTCGTTGGGCTTGGCGGTGGCGGCAATCGCCGGTTTGCCGTGGTTCTGGGATTCGAAAAGCTGCCGATTTCCACTGGCTGCGCGAACGTGCGCGGTCTGCACTGGCGTCGGCGCGATGTGATGCTCACGCGCAAAGGATTCCTGCTGCGCCGTTGGACGCGCACTCAGTCCGCCGCTGCCGCCGTTGTAGCTCACGTGATTCACGGTAACGTTCACCACCGTTTTGTTGTAGACGTTACGAACGTTCTCCACGCGATTTACGGAGCGGTTGTAATAAAAGGATCCGCCGCGCCAGTAGCCGCCTTCATAACCGCTGCCGGTGTAGCCGAATCCGTAATCGATTCCTCCGTAAAATCCAACTTGCGGACCCCAGTAGCCTTCATGGAAAAAGTAGACGCCGTCGCCCCAGCCCCAATATCCCGGAGTCCACAGCAATCCGACGGTGGGCGCCTCGACCCAGGTTCCCGGGACCCAGAAATATCCGTCTGCATCGTCGTAAGCCCAATAACCGGGCGTCCAAATATATCCGTCACCCGGACATAGCGGTTGATCGTAAACCGGAAGCGGCGGTGGCGCGATTCCGATCGATAGAACGATGCCCGCGTGGGACATCGATGGTACAGCGAGCGCGATCAACGCTAGCAGCATGAAACGAACGAAATGGGTACGCATTTTTTCCTTCCCCTTTACAAACGTCCATTTTAGTGCAAGTTGGGGACCATCGTTGAAAATTCAAGACATCGTCTCCGGAAAAGGCCCTGCTTAGGGTAAACTCTACCGGGTGATTTCCCTGCTTAGTTGGCTTTGCGCAGTTTGCGAGCCTGCACCAGGCGCAGCACCGCTACTTCCACCGGTCCCAAACCCTTTGCATTCCCGGAGGCTCCGGAACGAATCTTCTCCATGGCCTGGAAGATCGATTTCTCAAGGTAGCTGTCGAACACCGCTGGGTGAATGTAGTATTTCCGGCAAGCCGCCGGACGATTTCCCAGATGTTTGGCTGTCTCCTTCACCGCTTGCGCGATATTGCGCTTCGCCTCTGTTTCCGATTGCGCTGGACCCAAGGCGGCGAGCTGCTTCGCCATCTGACCAGTCCCATGCCAGGTGCGAAAATCCTTAGCGGTAAAATCCTCGCTGGTGATGTCGCGGATGTAAGCGTTCACTTCGGTGGAATCTACTTTCGTCGATTCGCCATTTTCCGCTTTGTACTGGAATAACTCTTGCCCGGGCAAATCTTGGCAAGCTTTGACGATTCTCGCAAGGCGCCGGTCGGTGAGCGTGATGTCATGGTCCTGCTTGCTTTTTCCGCGAAAGTGGAGATGCATGCTGGCGCCCCGTATCTTGACGTGCTGGTCTTTCAGAGTCGTCAATCCGTAGGACTTGTTTTGCTTGGCATATTCGTCGTTGCCCACCCGGATACAGGTCTTGTCCAATAGCTGCACAATCGCTGCCAGCACTTTCCGCTTCGGCAGTCCGGGTGCCGCGAGGTCACGATTCACCTGCTCGCGAATTTTGGGCAACACCGCACCGAACTCCACCATCCGCTCATATTTCGTTTCGTCGCGCACTTCGCGATAGCGCGGATGGTAGCGATACTGCTTTCTTTTGCGCGCATCCCGCCCCACAGCTTGGATGTGACCGTTTTCGACGGGACAGATCCACACGTTTTCCCAAGCCGGAGGAATCACCAGCGAAGCGATTCGCTTGAGGACCCGCTTATTCGTGACCGGCTTCGAATCCACGCCGATATAGAAAAAGCCTTTTCCCCGGCGCCGCCTTTGGATGCCCGGTCCGTTGTCGTTGACATAAAGCAGCCCGGCAGCCTTGGCCGCGACCTTTGGATCCGCCTCCGTCTTCACTTTTTCGCCGCCGGGAAAAAAGTGAACGGCGCGAGTTTCAGACGCTGATCCTCGACCAAAGAAAACTGGTCGTCCGCTCGAACACGCAAGTGCTCGAAATCGAGATCCGGAATTCTTTGGTCCACTTCACGAATTTTCGGCAGCACCATCCAGAGCGCTCTTTTGCCTCGAATGCCGAGCGTCAGGGTTTCCAAGGCTTCGAAAGTTCCCAATCCGCCGCGCGAATCGTCCCGTTGGAGTTTAAATTGGGTGGTCTTCTCCACCAACCATGCGGCGGCTTCGGTCAAATCCAGATGCGTAGTTCCCACCTGGTCGATGATGGTTTGAAGCGTCTGCTGGTCCTTTTTTACTTCCGCGCGGATCGCGGCGGCGAAGTCGCCCAAATCCTCGCCCAGATATTGTTCGTGCAAGGAATCCAAAAGCTTGATCGCGAAATGAGAACCGGCCAGATGATCGTGCAGATAAGTTGCGAGTGGTGCAGACATGAACAATCTATTCCCTTTGACTGTCGGGCAGCGACTTGGTTTCCAGCCGGGAAACCTCTAACCTTGTGACGCGTCTACCCAGCAGTAAATCGCATGCCAAAATTTCTTCCGGGTCGGCCAAATCCACTCGGCGCCACCTGGGATGGAGCCGGAGTCAACTTTGCAATCTATTCTGAGAACGCGGAGTTCATTGAACTCTGCCTTTTCGACAGCGTGGATGGTCCGGCAACGGCCTGCCTGCGTTTGCCTGAGCGAACGACGTACGTCTGGCACGGCTATCTCAAGGGAATTCTTCCTGGCCAATTGTATGGATACCGCGTACATGGTCCGTTCCAGCCCGAGGAAGGGCTGCGGTTCAATCCGAGGAAACTGGTCATCGATCCATACGCCAAAGCGCTCGCCGGGCAGGTGAATTGGAAGTCCGCTATTTTTCCTTATCAGCTTGGGCACGGCGATGAGGATCTTTCGTTCGACGAAACGGACGATGCCGCCGGCATGCAGAAATGCGTGGTGGTGAATTCCTACTTCGATTGGGAAGATGACCGCAGCATTCGTTGTCCCATCAACGAAACGGTGATTTACGAATTGCACGTCAAGGGATTCACGAAAAACCATCCGGAAGTTCCCGAACCGATGCGTGGAACTTACGCCGGGCTCGCGACGAAACCAGTCGTTCAATACCTGAAGCGACTAGGGGTCACGGCGGTGGAACTGATGCCCGTGCACAGCTTCCTCACCGACAAGCATCTGGCAGACAAGGGTCTTGAGAATTATTGGGGCTACAACACCACTAACTTTTTCAGTCCCGATGCTCGTTATTCCGGATCGGGCGATCGCGGCGGCCAGCTGGCCGAATTCAAGACCATGGTGAAGAGCTTTCACCGCGAGGGCATCGAAGTAATTCTGGATGTGGTCTACAACCACACCTCGGAAGGCAATCACATGGGCCCGATGCTCAGCTTCCGCGGCATCGACAATCCCATTTATTACCGGCTGGTGAGCGATCAGCCGCGCTACTACATGGATTACACGGGCACCGGGAACAGCCTGAATGTCCGCCATCCGCAAGTGCTCAAGCTGATCATGGATAGCTTGCGCTATTGGATCGAAGAGATGCACGTCGACGGTTTCCGGTTCGATCTGGCTGCGACGCTGGCGCGCGAGCTGCACGACGTGGATCGCTTGTCCGCATTCTTCGACATCATCCATCAAGACCCTGTGATTTCACAGGTGAAATTAATCGCCGAGCCGTGGGATGTCGGCGAAGGCGGATATCAAGTTGGAAATTTTCCCGCCGGATGGGCGGAATGGAACGGGCGCTATCGCGATACCGTCCGGCGCTATTGGAAGAGCGACGAGGGACAGCTTTCCGATCTCGCCTTTCGGCTTACTGGTTCGAGCGATCTCTATGACCGTGACGGCCGGCGTCCCTCGGCGAGCATCAACTTCGTGACGGCGCATGACGGCTTCACCTTGCACGACTTGGTGAGCTACAACGAAAAGCACAACGAAGCGAATGGCGAGGACAATAGGGACGGCACCAACGATAACCACTCCTGGAACATGGGCGCGGAAGGTCCCACGGACGATCCGGCGATCATAGAAAAGCGCGAGCGGCAGAAGCGCAATTTCATGGCGACACTGCTGTTCTCACAAGGCGTGCCGATGATCCTGGGCGGCGATGAACTAGGCCACACGCAGAACGGCAACAACAACGCCTATTGCCAGGACAACGAGCTTACCTGGATTAATTGGTCGTTAGGCGATCTGCAGGTGAAGCTGATGGAATTCACGCAGAAACTCATCGCGCTGCGGCGCAGCCATCCAAACCTGCATCGGCGGAAATTTTATCAGGATCGCAAGATTCGCGGTAACGCGGAGAAGGATATCGTGTGGTTACGCCCCGATGGGCAGGAAATGTCCGACGAAGAGTGGGGGCTGGGCTGGGTGCGAAGTCTTGGGCTCCTGTTGAATGGCGAAACGCTGGGCGATGTGGACGAGGCGGGCGATCCGATCAAGGACGACACGTTTCTGATCATGTTGAACTGCCACCACGAGCCGATTCAGTTTTTTGTTCCCAAACCGCTTTCCACCGATGCGTGGGACGTCATTATCGATACGAACAACCCGTCTTTGGAACCGTGCACGCTTTTCGTGAAGGAAGGCGAAAGCGTGGAGTTGACCCCGCTGTCGCTGGTGGTAGCGCGCGAGACGAAGCCGGTCCCGGTGTCGGGGATGCTAAGTCCATCGGGGAAGTAGCGCACGCACTTTGCGTGCCGCGTTCACACTCGTGTGAACGCTTTGAAGGAGGTTCTTTCCCCTTTGGTGTTCGCAGGAGTGCGAACACGGCACGCAAAAGTGCGTGCGCCACATCGGTTTCAATGAGCGAGCTTAAGCCGACAGCGCAGCACTTCCGCCACGCTCCACGCCTGCGCGATGCAGCCGCGGGGAGTAAACGGCTCTTCGGCGTCGAAAATCTCGCTGATCGACCCCACGCAGGCGTCGTTCGAATGCGCCGTGAATCCCTCCAGAAATTTCTTCGCGCCGCCCGGGTCTTCCGGATGCACCTTCAGCCACGCATCGATGAACGGACCGATCAGCCAAGCCCAGACGGTGCCCTGATGATATGCGGCATCACGCGATCGCAGGTCGCCGTCGTACTTCGGCTTGTAATCCTTGTGCTCGGGCGAAAGACTGCGCAGTCCAACGGGCGTGAGTAATTGGGATTCGGCGATTTCCACCACCGATTTCCAATGAGCCGGATCCAGCACCGGATACTTCAATGAAAGCGCGAGCAGCTGGTTTGGCCGGCAAGCCGGATCATCCCCCGCAGGACCATCCACCACGTCCAGCAAGAGTCCGGACCCGGCAGACCAGAATCGCCGATTGAACGAATCCTGCGCCTTCTTCGCCGCCTCGCTCACACGCGATCGAATGGCCGATTGCGCATCGTTCGAAAGCCAATTCTCCAGCAAGCGAAGCGCGTTATACCAAAGCGCGTTGATTTCTACCGCTTTGCCGCGCCGTGGCGTCACCACCCAGTCGTCTACTTTGGCGTCCATCCAGGTAAGCGCGTACCCTTCGGCGCCTTGGGTAAGCAATCCGTCTTCCGGATCCACGCGGATTCCGAAGCGAGTTCCGCGCATGTGATGCTCGAAAATATCCACCAGCTTCGGCAGCACCATTTGAAGTACGGACCGCTCGCCCGTCACTTCGGTATAGCGGTCGATGGCATGGAAAAACCAAAGGGTGGCGTCGGCCGTATGGTATAGGCCTTCGTTCTTTCCTTCGGGAAACAAGTTCGGAATCAATCCATCGCGGATGTAATGCGCGAAGGTTCGGAGAATCCATGCAGCTTCTGTTGTTCGCCCGGTGCTCAACGTGATTCCCTCGAGCGAAATCATGGTGTCGCGGCCCCAATCGGTAAACCAGTGGTAACCCGCGATCATGGTGCGGATTTCATCGCCCACCGCACGGGCGCGCGCGCCATCCGCGATGCGCCCGGCAGGAGTGATCAGAAATTGGTCCGCTGCCAGCAGCAGTTGCGCGATCTCGCCGTTGGCTGCGGCTTTGCTATGACCATTTCCGTTCGCTTTCTGCACCAGCCTGCGCCGGCGTTCCTGTTCTTCCTCCACCGCATCGGCGGGCGCCAACGCGGACATGGTTTCCCAACTCTCGGTAGATGCAACCAGCGTCGCTTCGGCGTCCGGACGCAGCTCGGCATGAAAATAGCCCGCGCTCCATAGATCTCCCTGCGCCGGATATCCGCGGCGCTCTTCAATGCGATAGACAATTTCTTGAATTCGCATCTTATCCACGGTGAGCTGCGCCTTGGACCCGTAGAGCAGAAAGCGCAGGGAGGGCAGCTTGTCGCCTAATGCCACCTCATAACGATCCTCGTGGACCATCAGGACATAACCGGTGTCGAGTTCCGTGCTCACCGCATCCTCATGCGGGCGGAAATGCAGGGAAGGCCGTAGCAGCAAGTGCGCTTTCTCCGCGCCGGACAACAGCCGGTAATTCACATACACGGTGTTTTGTCCATGTGGAAGCACTAGGCGTTTTTCGATGCGCGAACCGTCCAGTTCATAACACCAGACAGGGAGCCCGCCTTCCAAACGAAACTCACTCAGCAGTTCAGACGAGTCCAGTTTGATTGGAACTCCTGCTCGCTCCTCGCCGCCCAGTTGATATCGTTTGCCGTTCGGCAGCTCCACATGTTCCACCAGGTCGTTGAACATCATCACGCGGCCGAATGGCGCAGGCAGCGCGGCGACGAGATATCCGTGATAACGCCGCGTAATGATTCCGAGCAGCGTCCCTGATGCGTAACCGCCCAATCCGTTGGTCAGCAGCCACTCGGGGCTCAGTCTGGGTTCCTGTTCGGATGCTCCTCGCCCTGGCCAGGGGATTCGTATGGTTGGCAGATTCATGCCGTCCTTTCCGGTTTGAGGACTACGGCCGCGTGCCCTGGAATTAGCCAGTTGTCTTCCGTTTCCAGCGGCGGTGTTCCCGTGCCGCCATATTTCGGATTCTCGGTAGACCAAAGAACCGTCCATTGCCGATCGCGCGGAGGCGCTAGCAACGGCTCCGGCGCGGGATTGAGATGCAGATCGGCGCCGAAATTCACCAGCAGCAGCCGGTCATCGTCTTGTTCTCCAAAAAAGCGGAGCACAAACGCGTTCTCCGCAAGCACGGCGCCATCGACGGCGTGCTTTCGCTGCGCTCGAAAGGCGGGCTCTTCACGACGAAGGCGCAGCAGGTCGCAATGCAAGGCATAAACTGACGCGTGTGTGATTCTTTCCGTGTGGTCGAGCTTGCAACGTTCGAACGTGGCTGGATCGGACGGGTCTGCGAACTGGCCCTTCATTTCCAGAGTCGCAAGCGAGGGAAATTGCGATAGAAATTCGCTGCGTCCGTTGCGCACCATTTCCGCGAGCTTCGGCTCGTGATCGGCGAAGTAGAGGAACGGCGCGCTGGAGCCGAACTCCTGCCCTTGAAATAGCATCGGAGTGGCCGGCGCCAGTAAGAACAGGGCGGTCATGGCGCGCAAGCGTCCGGGATCCGTCAGCGCGCTACAGCGCGTTCCATACGCGGAATTCGCTACCTGATCGTGGTTTTGAATAAAGACGATTTTGGATGCGGGACTCAGATGGAATCCGGGGGTTCCGCGGCGTTGCTTCTGCCAGCTGTAGCGTTGTCCCTGATAAAGATATCCATATTTGATGCTGGAGATAAATTCCTGCGGCTTGCCCAGGTAATCCGTGTAATAAGCTTCATGGCGTCCGGTCAAAGCCACCATCGCGCTGTGATGGAAATCGTCGTTCCATAAGGCGTCCAATCCGTAGCCCGATTGATCGAGCGGTTCAATCAACCGAACGTCCTGCGGCTCGTTTTCACCCACTAGAATCGCTTTCCGCGGCTTTGCCTTCTCGCGAACCGCGCGACCGATTGCCGCAAGAATATGGTCCTCGGAACGGTCATGAATGTCCTGTGTCGCGTCCAATCGCAGTCCATCCAGATGGAATTCGTCGATCCAATATCCGGCGTTAGCGATGCAGAATTCGCGGACGGGCGCGCAGTCGTGCCCGTCGAAATTGATCGCGGCTCCCCAGTCGGTGTGCTTAGTGTCGGAAAAATAGCAGGCGGAGAACTCGGGAAGATAGTTTCCGTCCGGGCCAAAGTGATTGTAGACCACATCCAGAATCACACCCATCCCGAGTGAATGCGCGGTGTCCACAAACTTGCGAAAATCGCCGGGCGTTCCGTAAAGATGCGACGGCGCAAACAGGTGGACGCCATCGTAACCCCATCCGAATCGGCCAGGAAATTCGGCCACAGGCATGACCTCGAGCACGCTGATCCCCGTTTCGGCAAGGTGCGGAAGCTCGCGTTCGGCGCTCGCCCAGGTTCCCTCTTTCGTGAAGGTGCCGATGTGCATTTCATAAATGACTTGGCCCTCGATCGCAACGCCGCTCCAGTTTGAGTGGGTCCAGCGGAAAGCAGCTGGGTCGACAACTTCAGAAGCGAAATGCGGGCCCTCCGGCTGAAATCGAGATGCAGGATCCGGGTAGCTGCCGCCTGAGTCCAATCGAAATTTGTAACGCGCGCCGGGTTGGAGGCCTTCCGCGAAACCAGAAAAATAACCGGAAGCTTCTTTTTCAAGCGCTACGATCCGCTCCGCGCCGCTTTCCACCACTACGTCTACTTGACGCCTTTTCGGCGCCCAAACACGAAAGTGAACGCCTCCATTCACTGCCTCCGCACCGACGGGAATCCGCCTCCGAATGTCACCTTGTTTCACTCTCTATTAGACCCGCCACTCCCGAAGAGATTTCAACTTTGGGTAGAATGGGCGCGTGATTCGAACCGCTTCGCTCGCATGGATTCTGGCGCTGCCGAGTTTTTCTCAAGTGCCGGGTCAGATCGACATAAATCTGGACGGGAAGCCCTTTACGACGTTCCATAGCGGCGCGAATGAAGGCAAACCGTACCTGGCGCCGTTACGCGCGGCGTCCGGCAAGATTATTACGCGGCGGTTTCCTATGGAAAATGTTGCGGGCGAAAGCCGGGATCATTTGCACCATCGCGGGCTTTGGTTTTCTTACGATGACGTGAACGGCGTCAAGTTTTGGGAGAACGATCCTACTTACATGAATCCGAAAGTTGGACGCATCCTCGTGACGAAAGCCGAATGGAAGCCGGGATCGAAAACGCTCGAAACGGTGTTCAACTGGAACGACCACGCAGGGAAAACCGTGCTGGTGGAGCATCGCGTGATGAAATTCGGCGCGACGCCCACATTGCGAACGATCGATTTCGACATCACACTGACGGCGCCTGAAAAAGTTGTGTTTGGCGATACGAAGGAAGGTGCGTTCGCCATCCGATTGGCGGATGCGCTCACGGAAAAAACCGGCTCCGGAAAAATGGTGGATGCGGATGGCAAGCAAGGCATGGCTGCCATCTGGGGAAAACGTTCCGCGTGGGTGGATTACTCGGGAACGATCGACGGCGAAAAATTGGGTGTCGCGATTTTCGATCATCCGTCGAATCCCGGTTATCCGGAACATTGGCACGCGCGCGATTACGGACTGTTCGCGCTGAATCCCTGGGGCCAGCATGCGTTTGATCCGAAGGCCGAAGAGGCTCATACTACTGTCGCGGCGGGTGGATCGCTGCATTTTCGCTGGCGCGTGGTCATCCATGAGGGCGACACGCAAGGCGCGCACATCGCGGACCTTTATACGCAATTCGCGAAATAAATATTGACGCTCGCCCGGGCGTGTGCTACTTTTGCAGCATAGTGCTGCTAATGCAGCATGTATCGGCCATGCCAAGCAAAACGCACTCCAGCCTGAGCCGCCGCGAGCGGCAGATCATGGACATCCTGTACCAGCGCGGACGCGCCAGCGGCGCGGAGATCCACGAAGCACTTCCGGATCGTCCGAGTTACTCCGCGGTGCGAGCGAAGCTGCGCGTACTCGAAGAGAAGGGCCACATCCGGCACGAGGAGGAAGGCCTTCACTACGTGTACATCCCGACGCTTGCGCGCGATCGCGCCAAACGATCGGCGCTGAGCCATATGCTGGAAACGTTTTTTGAAGGATCCACGGAACAGGCCGTTGCGGCGTTGCTGGATCTCAGGTCGGCGAAGCTTTCCGGTGACGAACTGGACCGGTTGTCGCGATTGATTGACGAGGCGAAGGCGAAAGGAGAATCGAAATGAAATCAGCGGAACTGTTTTTGTTGGATCAGGCGTTACGCGCCACTCTCGTATTGATCGCAGCTAGTGTTGCGGCTTTCCCGATGCGCCGGGCATCCGCTGCCTCGCGCCGATTTTTGTGGATCGCTACGGCGGTCTGTTTACTCATGCTGCCCGTCTTGTCGCGATGGCTGCCACCCATTGGTTCGCGACACGTTGAAGCCAAGCCGGCTGAAGTCGCGATGGCGATCAGTCATGCCCCAACAAACCCAGTTACTCAACAAGCCCCATCCAACCGAGCTTCGTGGATTCCGATCCTCTGGGCTGTCGGCGCACTCGCCGTTCTCGGTCGTCTAGCCGCCGGGATGATTCGCCTCGAATGGCTGAAGCGCAGAGCGCGCCGGGTGGAGCCGTCGAGCGGCGTCGCATGTCTCGAAAGTGATCGGATCTCCATGCCGATGACCAGCGGCGTCTTCCGGCCGGTGATCCTGCTCCCCGCAAGCCGCAAGAATTGGTCCTCAGATCGACTGCGCCTCGTTCTGGCTCACGAAGGGATCCACGTGCAGCAGCACGATTGCCTGTTCCAGATAGTGATGCAAATTGCCTGCGCGCTTTACTGGTTCCATCCGCTCGTGTGGTTCGCGGCTGCACGCCTACGGATCGAACGCGAACGCGCTTGCGACGACGGCGTGCTGCGGCTCGGCGTTCACGGACCGGAGTACGCCGGCCATCTCCTGGAATTGGCGCGGACGCTGCAACCTTCCGCCACCCCTTCCTTCGCCGTCGCCATGGCGCAGCCGTCGAATCTGGAAAACCGGTTAGTCGCCTTGTTGGATGAAAAAATCAATCGTAGGAAGTTGAGCCGGCGCGGCGCGCTGATTACGGCTCTTGCGTCTGTTTGTCTTCTGTTTCCGATCGCAGCAGTTCATGGCCAATCACAAAGCTCGCGCGGGACGATCTCGGGAATCGTGTATGACGCCAGCGGCGCCGTGATTCCGCACGCGACCGTGCTTGCTACCAATCTCGATGACAATTCGAAGGAGACAGCGATCGCGGATGCAGCCGGCCAGTACACATTAACGATTCCGGGCGCCCACTACACGCTCGAATTCAGCAGCCCAGGATTTAAAGTGCATCGGAGCGAACTCAAGATAGCCGCTGGCGATCGCGTGCGCGATTACGTCATCACGCTAGACCTCGGCAATGTCAGCGAAAGGTTGGAAGTGATCGGTAAGAAGCCAGCCGCAGCATCCGCACAAACCTCGACGCCGCATCGCATCCGAGTGGGCGGCAACGTAGTGGCGGCCCAGCTTATCTCAAAAGTCGCGCCGATTTATCCGGCATATTCCCAGGAAAAGGGAATCGAAGGTCCGGTGCTGCTCGAAGCCGTGATCTCGAACGAAGGTTCCATACTCTCGCTCAAAGTAGTGAACTCGGCCGATCCCTATCTAGCGCGCGCAGCCACCACCGCCGTGCAACAGTGGCGTTATCAACCCACCTTGCTCAACGGCCAACCGGTGGAAGTAATCACCACCATCACTGTGGATTTCCGACTGACACAGTAACGCCGCCGTTCAAAATGGAGTGCCGCGCCGCTTCGATCAACTGCTCGTTGTAATGGCTGTTGGCAGGCGTGGCCGCGATACCCTCGCGATCGATCTCCTGAATCGCGCGCTGCCGGTCGTGCGCCGCTTCCACTTTGAGGCAGCAGCGAAATAGATAATCGATCGACCGATACCCGTAACCGACCGGAGTGAGTCCGCCGCCGCCGAGATCGACGTACTGAAAATAATCCGGACTCGGCTCGGCATACACGGTGCTGCCGGGCGATTCCGGCTGGCGAATGTACACGTACTCCATGCCGCGATATTGATCGGAGTGCTTCAGAAGCCCGCCGCGATCCGGAGCGGAACAGTAAAGCGTCATGCCCTGCGTATTGGTGCCGGGACCATCGTCGGGAAAGCTGAGCGAATTTTGGACGTTGAGGCAAGCACCATTGCTCCAGATGACGCGCGCATCGGTCCAAAGATAACCTTCGTTGCCGTTTGGATATTGATCGGCAATTCCGTAAACGCTCACCGTAACCGGCACAAGGCCGGTGATGAAATGCACAAGGTCTACGTAGTGGCAACCGATGTAAGTGAATGCATCGGAATTGTCGATGGTGCACCAATTTTGAAAATTCGAATGGCGGTAATACCACTTCTCCATCAGACAAGCCGTGCCTAAGCGGAATTCTCCAAAATCGCCCGCTCGATATTTGCGCCGCGCCATTAAGCTGCGATCGTCGAAGCGCTTGTGATATTCGATACCGACGAACAGTCCGCGGCGCAACGCTTCGTGCTTGATGGTTTCCGCTTCGGACGCCTTCAAGACCAGCGGCTTTACGGCAATGACGTGCTGGTCTGCCTGAAGCGCAGCCATCACGGCATCGAAATGCAATTGATCGGGAAGCCCAACCACCACCAAATTGCGCGCCGGCATCCGCGCAATCGTTTCACGATACGAATGCAGCGACGGAACGAAATTCTGTCCGGGAAAGGCCCGCTGGATCAGCGCATTCGCCGCCAGCGCATCGAGCGTCGTGGCGTGGCGCGCGCACACCGCAATTTGCTCCACCAATCCCAACCGGCGCAGTTGATAAAACGAAGGCAGAATCTGATCGTGCGCGATCATCCCGCCGCCCAAGATGGTTACTTGCATGGATTATTTGGCGTGCGCCTGGAACGCTTCTTCCAACACCGCCGTGCTTTCGAGAATCGCCTCTTCTGTAATCATCAGCGGCGGAGCGATCTTCACCGTCCCGCCTCCGAATCCAACGGGTGCGAACATCAGCACGCCTCTTTCGTAGCAATGACGCACCACTTCGAACGCGAGATCCGCATCCGGCGAAGCGGGGCCGTCTTTTATGCAAGCCATTCCGGCCACCAATCCTTGCCCTTGCACTTTGCCGATTTTCGGAAACCGGCTTTGAATTTCAAGCAACCGCCGATGTAGTACGTTCCCGACGTGGCATGCGTTCGCCGCTAGTTTTTCTTTCACTACCAGATCAATGGACGCGAGCGCCGCGGCGCAGCATACCGGGTTGCCAGTGTGCGTCGACGTCATGGTGCCGACCGCCTGCGAATCCATGATTTCCGCCGTGCCGACGACCGCGGCTAACGGCAGCGAACTCGAAATGCCTTTGCCGAAGAGAGCCAGATCCGGAACGATTCCGTAATGCTCGAACCCCCACAGGGTGCCCGTTCGTCCGAAGCCCGCCTGCACTTCGTCGAGAATCAGCAGCGCTTGATGCTGATTGCACCATTGCCGGACTGCGCGCATATACTCGGGAGGCGCGAATGCGGCGCTGCCGCCCTGATACGTCTCCATCAGCACGCCTGCGACGTTCTTCGGATCGACGCCACGCTCTTGCAGCGCGCGTTCGAACCCGGCAAACGATGTGTCCGTATTGCGGAAGCCATCGGGAAACGGAATCTGGACGAATCCCGGATCCAGATTTCCGATCCATTCCTTCAGCGACGGAATTCCGCCCGCTTGCTGCGATCCCAACGTGCGTCCGTGAAACGCATCCACATAAGACACGATGATATTTTTCGCATGGCCGCCTGTCTTAAGACCGCGAGAGCGGCTCAACTTAATGGCGCATTCCACGGTTTCCGAACCGGTGGTCAGCAGAAAAACTTTTTCGAGCGGCCGCGGCAGCAATCCGGAGATGCGCTCCACCAGGCGCGAACGAATCTCGCTCGGAAAGGCATAGTTGGTCAGTAATCCGGAGTTCGCTTGCTGAACGATTGCGTCGGTGATCTCCTTTCGCCCATGCCCGGCATTGGTGATCAAAACGCCGGACGACCAATCGATCCAGCAGTTGCCGAACTTGTCGTAGACCTGGAATCCTGCGGCGCGATCCCAAACCACGGGCGGCTGTCCACGCATCGCCAGCGGCTCGTATTTATGCAGATTATCGAGCGTTGCGAGCGATTCCGGAACCGGAAGCTGAGTGACGATGCGCCGCAGCTTGGTCTCAACTTGGGGAACCGAGGCGGGCGTTAAAGGGAACTCACGAGCCATGTTGGCTATTTTCGCATCGTTCGGTGGGTTTCGTCCCCAGTCTTATTGAGAATTCTCTTCTCCTGCGCCTACGTGACCTTTGATGGCTAAAACAAAAGCTCTGTCCATACGACGCCGATCCACACCGGTCCCGATCGCCATGATCGAACGGCGCATTTACTTTATCCGCGGCCAGAAGGTAATGCTTGATACCGACCTGGCTGAGTTGTACGGAGTACCGACCTATCGGCTCAACGAGCAAGTGAAACGCAACCTGCCACGATTTCCGGAGGACTTTATGTACCGGTTAAAAGCCAAGGAAGCGAAATCTTTGACATCGCAAATTGCGATGTCAAACATAGGTCGAGGCGGAAGACGCACACTTCCCTACGTGTTTACCGAACAGGGAGTAGCGATGTTGTCCAGCGTCTTGAACAGTGAACGTGCTGTTCAAGTGAATATCGCGATCATGCGCGCCTTCGTCAATCTTCGCGAGGCGCTGGTGTCGCACAAAGAGCTGGCTCAGAAGATTACCGACCTCGAACGCAAGTGTCAACAGCACGATTCGCAAATTGAAGAGGTTTTCGATGCCATTCGGGAGCTTCTGGAGCCGAAGCCGGTTCCACCGGCGCGGCGAATCGGATTCTAATTTTTTGAGACAACTTCCGCCCCTACCCCACTACCTGTATTCCGTGAGGGCACAGGTGTTACGAGTCTTCTTAGCTCTAGCTTTCGGGATGGTGTTTGGGATGGCCCAGAATCCCGACCCTGCGTACGCGCCGCTCGAAAAGGCGTACGCGGCATTGCGGGAGAAGAATTACGATCAAGCGATTGCGGGATTCCGTCAGGCGGTCGCGCTGGCGCCCAATCGCGGCCCTATCCGTAAGGACTTGGCGTATGCGCTGCTCAAAATTGGCGAGAACGCAGAGGCGCGCGACCAGTTTGCCGAGGCCATGCGTCTGGACCCTTCCGACAAGCATGTCGCGCTGGAATATGCATTTCTCTGTTATGAGACCAAGCAGCAGGTCATTGCGCGACGGACTTTCGACCGTATTCGCAGGACCGGCGACGCCACGGCCGAGCGAGCGTTCCAAAACATCGACAGGCCGCTGGCGGAAGGAATCGCACGCTGGCAAATAGCTCTAGAACAATCCCCGGAAAATTTTAGTGGGCATCAAGAGTTGGCCGGGCTAGCCGAACAACGAGACGAACTGGCGCTTGCGGCCGAGCATTACGAAAAAGCTTGGCGATTGAAACCCGGCGAACGAGAGCTGCTGCTGGATCTGGGCCGGGTTTGGAAGCTGGAAGCCCGCCTGGAGGACGCGAATGCTGTGTTGTTGGCCGCATCGCGCGGCGAACCGGCTCGCGTGGCGGAGAAGGCTCGTGAGTTGTTGCCCACGCGTTATCCCTACGTTTACGAATTCCAAAAAGCGCTGGCGCTGGATCCAAGCAATTTTGAACTGCGCCGCGAGTTCGCTTATCTGTTGCTCGAGATGGGTAAGAAGGACGAAGCAGAACAACAGTTCGAAAAGCTGAACGCCATGGCGCCGGACGATTTGCTTTCGGCCGCGCAGCTTGGTTTCCTGCGTCTGAATCGCGGCGACTACGCGCATGCTCAGCCTTTACTTCAGCAGGTGTTGAAGAGCAGCGACGACGAACTGACGGATCGCGTGCGATCCGCGCTAAAGCTGCCGCAGACCATGCGGAATCGCGGAACCAGCGCGCAGCGAACCTCGGAAGAAGCCAAAACCATGGCAGACAAGAGCCTGAAAGCCGGCTACCTGAAGGACGCTCTGAAATACCTGACCATCGCCCATGAAAACGATCCGGTGGATTTCGCCGTGATGCTGAAACTGGGCTGGTTGTACAACGTTACGCACGATGATCGGGAAGCAATCAAGTGGTTCAAGCTGGCGAGCAAGAGTCCCGATCCGGCGCTATCGCAGGAAGCCGATCAGGCGTTTCACAACCTCGCACCCGCATTCCAACTGTTCCGCACTACGTTCTGGGCGTTCCCTTTTTACTCCAGCCGCTGGCATGATGCGTTCGGTTACGCGCAGATCAAAACGGAAATCAAGCTGGGCAAGCTTCCGATTCGCTCCTATGTCTCCGCGCGATTCGTGGGCGACATTCGCGGGACCACTGGTTCCACATTGAGCAATCCAACGCCGCAATACCTCTCGGAGAGTTCTTTTATTTTCGGTGTCGGAGTGACCACCCTTCCCCAACACGGAATCGTTGGGTGGTTCGAAGCGGGCGAAGCGGTTAAGTATTTGAGCAATCGGCGCGACGTTGGCGAGATGATCCCCGATTATCGCGGCGGCATTTCTTACGCCAAGGGATTCGGACATTTGATGGGCGGCACCCATGGCTTCTTCTTCGAAAGCAACGAAGACGGCGTGTTTGTGAGCCGCTTTCAGAATGACATGTTGGGTTATTCGCAGAACCGCGCCGGCTACACTTTTGCAAAGTTAGAAGACTCCCAGCTGCAGCAGGCCCAGATCTTTTTCAACTTCAACGGCACCGCCGATCGCCTCCGGCAATACTGGGCCAATTATGTGGAAGTGGGACCCGGCGTGAAGTTCCGGCTTCGTGATATGCCGCGCGGCATGTTGTTTTCCGTGAATTTCCTGCGCGGTGTTTATACGGTGAATGAGTACAATCCGCGCCGTCCAAATTTCTTCGATCTGCGAGCGGGGTTTTGGTATGCGTTCACTCGTTAATTCTCTTTGTGTACTAGCGTTGCTTCTTCCCGCCGGGAACGCCGCCACCTTCACCTATCACGTCGCCGGCGACGAATCCGGCTCCTGGCCCCAGATTCTTGGATCAATCGGACTCACCGCCGCGGCAGGAGGCCCGGCGAATCTGGTTGTGGTTCGCGATGTGGCGCGCGGGTCCGTTCCGCAATGGATTCAGCGCATCGAGCAAGGCGAGATGGTGGTACTGGAGGGCGACACGGAACTGTCGGAAGCGCTGGGAATTGTGCCCGGCAAGAAACGGGTGGTCGTCCGCAGCATTGTGGATGAGCACGCGCCGAAGTTACCGATCGTTTGGCAAACGGCTGCCACCATTCCGGTTTTTGAAACGCCCGCGGGCGCGCGGTTGTTCGCAAGGGAGCGTTGGGAGGGCGCACCGCTCGAAGCGGCTATCCGCCGCGGCGCGGGCACTGTGTTGTGGGTCGCTGTGTCCCCCGGCCAGCGCGGCTACGAACGTTTCCCCTATCTTTTGCAGGCGCTCAACGATCTTGGCATGAGCGCGCCATTCCGCAGCGAACGGCTCTGGGCTTTCTTTGATGGCGCTTACCGTTCGCGCGTGGATCTGGATTATTTTGCGGATCGCTGGCGCAAAGCCGGCATTAGCGCGCTGCACGTCGCCGGATGGCATTATTACGAATCCGATCCAGCCAACGACGAATACTTGCGGCGATTGATCGAAGCGTGCCATCGCAAAGCAATCCTGGTCTACGTTTGGCTGGAACTGCCGCACGTAAGCGAGAAGTTCTGGGTGGAACATCCGGAGTGGCGCGAGAAAACCGCCATCCTGCAGGACGCGCAACTGGATTGGCGCAAGCTGATGAACCTGACGAATCGCGACAGCTTCGCCGCCGTCTCCAGCGGAATCGCCGGACTGCTCGGGCGCTTCGATTGGGATGGCGTGAACCTGGCTGAGTTGTATTTCGAATCGCTCGAAGGCGCAGAAAATCCCGCGCGGTTCACGCCCATGAATGGCGACGTTCGCGACGAGTTTCGCCGGCTGCACGGATTCGATCCACTGGAGCTGTTTCAATCCGGCGCGAGTCCGGAAAAAGTGCGCACGTTTCTCAACTATCGCGCGGATCTGGCGCGACGCCAGCAGGAAGAATGGATCGCCAAGATTGAAACGATCCGGCAATCGAAGCCGAATCTGGATTTTGTGCTGACGCACGTGGACGATCGCTTCGATACGCGCATGCGCGACCTGATCGGAGCGGACGCTGCGCGTGTTCTTCCGCTGCTCGACCAGCACGACTTTACGTTCTTGATCGAAGACCCAGCCACCATCTGGAATCTCGGCCCGGAACGGTATCCGAAGATTGCCGAGCAATATCATCCACTGACGCAGCAATTCGGGAAGCTCGCGATCGATATCAATATCGTGGAGCGCTATCAGGACGTCTATCCAACCAAGCAGCAGACCGGCACGGAGCTGTTCGAGTTGGTGCATCTAGCCGCAAAAGCCTTCCCCCAAGTCGCCTTGTACTTCGAGAATTCAATACTCTTGCCGGATCTTCCGCTGCTTCCTTCTGCTGCGGCATCCGTTAATAAAGTGCAGCAGGACGGCAGGCGCCTGATCGTGGATTCTCAATACGGCGTGGGTGTTCCGTGGCAAGGTCCCGCATTGGTAAATGGCCGCCTGTGGCCGGTTCACGACCAAAATACACTGTGGTTACCCGCGGGCCCGAACGTCATCGAGCCAGCGGCGAAAGACGCACCGGTCTGCATGCTGGACTTCAACGGAAATCTGCGCTCGGCGAGCACCTCACAAATGGGCCTCGAATTTTCGTACCAGAGCAATGCCAGCGCAGTAGCGGTACTCAATCGTCGCCCAAATAAAATAGAAGTCGATGGCGCGCCGATCCAGTATCAAACTCTCGAATCCGGCCCAAACTTCGCAGTAATGCTCCCCCGAGGCCAACACCTGGTCCAAATCACGAGCGTTCAATAACGAGAACGAGAAAACCGGAACGAGAAACGTTTCCGTTACTATGTTCCATGCTTCTATTCGCCAGCCAGCGTTGGCTCGCTCTTTGGGCCGCGATGTTTGGCTACATGCTGGATGCCCTCGATGTGCTGCTCTACGTTTTCGCGGTGCAGACGCTGCGTGACCAGTTCCATTGGTCCGCAGGCACTGCCGGTCTGGTGAGCTCCGCGACGCTGATCACATCCGCCGTTGGTGGAATCGTGGCCGGAATTGTCGCGGATCGCATCGGCCGGACGCGCACATTGGTCTACACAATTCTGCTGTACTCCCTTGGTTCGGCCGGCTCGGCAACATCCGTCGGGATTGTGTCGTTGCTCGCTTGGCGCGCGGTGGTTGGCCTGGGACTGGGCGGCGCATGGTCCTCGGGTGCCGTACTGGTCTCGGAAAGCTGGCCGGCGCAGCATCGCGCCAAAGCCATCGGGCTGATGCAATCCGGCTGGGCGATCGGATACATGCTGGCCGCCGCAACCACCGCGCTGATTCTCCCGCGCTACGGCTGGCGCATGCTTTTTCTGGTCGGAATCCTGCCTGCGTTCCTGACCATCTGGATTCAGCGCAAAGTGAAGGAGCCGGAAATCTGGGCCAAGCGCAACAAGCTCAGCCCCATCACCGATCTATTCCGTCCACCGCTCGCGCGCCGCACATTTTTCGCGACAGCCTTAGCCACGTCGGTTCTGTTCGCTTATTGGGGAGTCGCCACCTGGCTTCCAGGATTTCTCGCAGCGCCAAAATCCCAAGGCGGCGCCGGATTGAACATCCTCCGTACCAGCGCTTTCATCTTTACGATGCAGTTCGGCGCGTTCCTGGGATACATCAGCTTCGGCTTGATGGCCGACCGTTTCGGCCGGCGTCCAACATTTTTTGGGTATGTGTTCGTGGCGGCCATTCTCACGCCCATCTACGGACTCACGCCGCGCTGGGCGGGCGAAAATTCCGAGACCTGGCTGCTGATCCTGGGCCCTTTCATCGGATTCTGCGGCACCGGATTTTTCGCGCTTTTCGGCGCCATGCTTGCCGAACTCTACCCGACCTCGATCCGCGGCACCGGCCAGGGATTCGTTTACAACATGGGCCGCGCCATCAGTGCGCTCGCGCCGTTCGCCGTCGGAGCGATTGCCGACCGGAAAGGCATCGGAGCGGCGCTGGCGCTAAATTCCGCATTCTTCTTGATCGGTTCGGTCCTGGTTTTCACGCTGCCGGAAACTCGTAACATGGAGCTCACATGAGTGTTGATACAATCGAACTCATGAAAAAAGCCATGTTGTGCTTGGCCGCTGGGCTCCTTGCTTCGAGCACCGTAAGCGCCGGAGAAAAGAAACTGATGCATTGTTTCGCCTTCACGGAACTGGAAGGCGCCACCAAGGCCGATTGGGATGCCTTTTACAAGGCGACTGACGAGCTACCCAAGAAAATCAAAGGAATCGACCACGTTTGGTACGGCAAGCTGGCCCATCCGCTGACGCACAACAATGCGAAACGGACGTTCGGTGTTTGCATGGAAATGGATAACGCCGAAGTGCGCGAGAAGTACGGCAAAGATCCAGCTCACACCGCCTGGGATGCTGCCTACGCCAAGGTGCACGTGGAAGGCACCACGACGTACGATATCCTCGGCCAGTAGCCATCGATTCCGGTGAGGAAGTTTATCCGGCGTAACCCGCTTGCCGCCTATTTTCTCCTCACCTTCTTTGTTTCCTGGAGCGGTGCTCTGTTGGTGGCGGCGCCGTATTTGGTGCGTAGCTCGCCTGTCCCCAAACTAGCCGGGCTGATGATGTTTCCGGCGATGCTGGTAGGGCCGAGTCTTTCCGGCATTGTTCTCAGCGCCCTCGATGGCGGATTGCGCGATCTCTTCGGGCGGATGCGCCGCGCTTCGTTTGGTCCCTGGTACCTTGCGCTGTTTTTGCCTCCTGGTTTAGTGCTCGCCGTTCTGTTCCTGTTGCAGACTCTGATATCGCCCGACTTTACGCCAAACGCTTTTCTCATCGGGGCGGCGTTTGGCCTGCCTGCCGGCTTCTTCGAAGAAATCGGCTGGACCGGTTATGCATTTCCCAGATTGCGTTCCGTGCTGGGTCCGTTGCGGGCGAGCATCATTCTCGGCCTGGTGTGGAGTGCCTGGCATATTCCGGTGATCGATTACCTGGGCACCGCCACGCCTCACGGAAGCTTTTGGCTCCGGTTCCTGCTGGCGTTCGGCGCCGCCATGACCGCCATGCGCGTGATCATCGGCTGGGTTTACGTGCACACGGAAAGCGTGCTGATTGCGCAATTGCTGCACGCGATTTCAACCGGCTCACTTGTGATCTTGTCGCCACCCGGTGCGGCCGCCGGCCAGGAAGCATTTTGGTACGCAATCTATGCCGCGGCGCTTTGGCTGGTGGTGGGCGCGATCGTGCGGTTCGATCCCAGCCTTTCTTTTCCGCAGCCGCACCTGGCTTCCCGCAAATGAATTGCGACGGCCGGCGCGGAAAACCGGGGGGCTGCGGGTCCCGAAGCACCCGCGCGGGTCAGCCCCAGCTAAGGCTGATCATTCAACATCGCCACCGGACTCTTCGCACTGTGGCCTTTGGCGTCCGTCACCGTGAGCTGAACCATGTAAAGTCCGGGCCCGCTCACAAACTCGACGGTTGCCTTCGGATCGCCGGCGATTGCAGCTACGCTGGTTTCAGTCCGCCCGAAACCACCGAATACATGTATTGCAAGCTTCCTGACGCGCTGGTGGAGTTGCTGCCGTCCAGCACACAATCGAGCGCAGGCGGGCGATCGGACCAAAGCGATGAAGGCTTACGAGGAATTTCTCAACCTCTGGAAAGACGCCGAAGCCAACCTTCCAATTCTCAAACAAGCGAAGACGGAGGGGCCTCACTCCTCGCGCAGCGCCAGTAACGGATCGAGCGTCGCCGCCCGCCGCGCCGGTAGATAGCTTGCGAGAAGCGCAACCGCGATCAGCAGCGCGGCTGCGGCGGAGATGGTCACGGGATCGTTCGGGGCCAATCCATAAAGTTGGCTTGCCACATAACGCCCGCAGGCTAGCGCTGCCGGAATGCCCACCAACAGGCCCAATCCGACCACGATTCCGGATTCGCGCAGCACCATCCCCAGCACCTCACCGGGCTGCGCTCCCAACGCCATCCGAATTCCGATTTCGTTGGTGCGTCGCGCCACCGAGTACGCCATGACGCCGTACAGACCAATTGCCGAAAGAAGCAATGCTAAACCGCCGAAGAAGCTGGCCAGTTTCGCCAGCAGTTTTTCCTGCCCCAGCGACCGGTCCACCGCCTCGCGCAATGTCATGATGTCCCAAACGGCGAGATTCGGATCCACTTCGTGGACCGCCGAGCGAATCTGCGGCATCAGCGCATCCGGGCGCCCAGTAGCGCGCACCACCAGATCGCTAAACGAATTTGGTGCTTTGCTCTGATCCAAATCGATGAAGAACATCCCTCTCGGATCGTCGCGCAGGTTTTCGTACTTCGCATCTTTCACCACGCCCACGATCTCGAGATCCTGTTTGTTATCGCCTTCCATCGCGACATGGCGCCCAACGGGCGATACGCCTGGATAGAGCGCCCGCGCCAGCGTTTCGTTGAGCACGATCGCGGGCTGCGATTGGGGAGTATCCTGCGGGCCAAAGCTGCGCCCCATGGCCACCGGCATTCCCAGCGCGGCGAAATATTGCGTGCCCACCTGATTTCCGTCCACCGGCTTGCCATTCGATTCCAGATGCGGCACGCCTTCCGGCCAGAGACGGGTCATCCAGCGGCCTTCATTGAAATTGAGCATCGAGAAACTGGCGGCCTGGACGCCTGGCAACGCGCGCAGACGGTCAATCAGCTTTTTATGCATCTCCATTTGCGCCGGACCTTTGAAACTGCTCGCGTCGCTATCCAGATGCAGCAGCACCGCACTCGAAGCGTCGAACCCGGCGCCGGTTTGTTCCAGCTTCTGTAAGGTCCGGACAAACAATCCGGCCCCGATCATCAGGAACAGCGCCAGCGCCACTTGCCCCGCTACCAGAAATTGCCCCAACCGGCTGCGCGATCGCGAACGTGCAGTTCCCTTGCCTTCGCGCAGCGATGGCGCGAGGTCAACATGCGCCATCCGAAGCGCCGGCGCGAGTCCGAATAACACGCCGGTGGCGAGCGACAAACCAAAAGTGAACAGCAGCACACGCGGATTCGGACCCACCGCGATAGGCAGCGGATTCGCAGGATCAGCCTGCACCAGAGTCAGCAGCAACTGACCGCCCCACCACGCGATCAGGACGCCGAGCGCTCCGCCCATCAGCGCGAGCATCAGACTCTCGGCAAGAAACTGGCTGGTCAATCTTCCGCGATTCGCACCCAATGCCAGCCGCACCGCGATCTCACGCTGCCGTCCCGTCGCCTGAGCCAGCATCAAATTCGCGATATTGACGCAAGCAATCAGCAAAACCACACCCACCAGCACCATCAGGATTTGTAGCGGATTCGAGAATTTCCGGCGCAGGTCGGAAATCCCGATGGACGCCGGATTCAGTTCGATGCGGGCATTCTTCATGTTGTCGATTCGCTCGGGCGATGGCGATGCTCCCGCCACTTCGTGCAGCCATTGCTGGAACACAACATTGGTATTGGCTTGCGCCGCCGCGCGAGTGACGCCGGGTTTCAATCGGCCCGTCAGCCATAGCGACTGCATCAGATTTCCCGTGGCATTTCTGAACCACGGCTGAACGTGCTTTTGCTGCGAGAGCGGAATCCAGAGATCGGGCGATTCGTCGACGACCGTTCCCGAAAAATCCTTGGCCGCCACGCCGAGGATGGTAAACGCGGTTCCATTGAAGCTCACCGCGCGCCCCACCACGGCATCGCGCGAGAATCGGCGCTGCCAAAACCGGTAGCTCATCACCGCAACCGGATTCCCGTCCTGATCGTCGGATTCCGACAACACCCGTCCCACCGATGGCCCCACGCCGAGCAGCGTGAAGTAATTTCCGGAAACCAGCCGGATGTGCATCGGCTCGAGGTCGCCGTTTCCAAAGCGCGCGTGGACGTCGGCGATGATCGTCTCCATCGCGCCGACGTCGCTGAACACCGCGTTCTTCTGCCGCACGGTCTTCAGGAATGATTGCGAGAACATCTCTTCGCTGCCCTGCGGAAATCCGATCATCATTCCGGATTGCCGGCCCGATCCGAAAAGCATCAATTCTTTTGGATTCTTAACCGGAAGGCTGCGCAGCATCAGCGCATCCATCAAACTGAAGATCGAGGTATTCGCGCCGATGCCGAGGGCGAGCGAAAGCAGGGCCACCGCCGTGAATCCCGGGCGCTGGCGCCAGAGCCGCAGGGCGAATCGAAAATCCTGGATCACGCTTTGCATATTCAGGCTCTGCACGCAACTTCCCTGCCAGCTCAAGTCGTTCTGCTGGCACGCGGCGCAGTGAAAACCTGTTCGTTTCCGGGAATGGCCGTGCCGCGCCGCTACAGGTCGATTCCAGCCACGCGAAGTTCCATGGGCCTTCAGGCTCGCCCACATGATATGCTGACCCAGACATGAATCCGAAAGAAATTCTGGCATTCGCCAAGGAAAAAGAGGTCCGTCAATTCGACCTGCGTTTTACGGATCTGCCCGGCTTGTCACAGCACGTTTCTTATCCGATCAGCCAACTCGATGAAGACTCGTTCGAAGCCGGCTTTGGCATCGATGGTTCCAGCATTCGCGGATGGGCCGCCATCAACGAAAGCGACATGCTGCTCATCCCGGATTCTTCGACGGCGCACATCGATCCTTTCGGCGAAATTAAAACGCTGGTAATGACCAGCGAAGTCATCGATCCCATCACGCGCCAGCATTACGAGCGCGATCCGCGCTGGATTGCCCGCAAAGCCGAACTCTACCTGAAGAACAGCGGCATCGCGGATACGGCCTATTTCGGCGCCGAAGCCGAGTTTTTCATCTTCGACAACGTTCGCTTCGATCAGAATCAGCACTCCGGTTACTACTTCATCGACGCCGAGGAGGGCCTCTGGAACTCCGGCCGCGCCGAGAACAATCTGGGTTACCGGCCGCGCTACAAGGAAGGCTATTTTCCCGTCCCGCCCACGGATCATTATCAAGACCTGCGCGCGGAAATGGTGGAGACAATGATCCGCTGCGGTCTCCACATTGAGTGCCATCATCACGAAGTCGCCACCGGCGGCCAATGTGAAATCGATCAGCGCTTCGACACGCTGGTGAAATCGGCCGACAACATGATGCTGTACAAATACATCATCCGGAACGTTGCCAATCAGTACGGCAAGACGGTTACGTTCATGCCAAAGCCGCTCTATGGCGACAACGGCAGCGGCATGCACACGCACCAAAGTTTGTGGAAGGACGGCAAGCCGCTGTTCGCCGGCGATATGTACGCCGGGTTGAGCCAAATGGCGCTTTGGTATATCGGCGGATTGTTGAAGCACGCGCGGGCGCTTTCGGCGATCATCGCGCCGACCACCAACAGCTACAAGCGGCTGGTGCCGGGCTACGAAGCCCCGGTGAATCTGGCCTACTCGCGCCGCAATCGATCCGCGGCGGTGCGAATTCCGATGTATTCCGCCAGCCCCAAAGCCAAGCGCGTGGAGTTCCGGCCGCCCGATCCGTCTTCGAATCCATACATGGCATTCGCGGCGATGATCATGGCGGGCATCGACGGAATCCTGAACAAGATCGATCCGGGCGATCCGTTGGACAAAGACATCTACGATCTTTCTCCGGAAGAGATGAAGAAGGTCCCGTCCATGCCGGCCTCGCTCGAAGAGGCGCTCGGATGCATCGAAGACGATCACGCCTTCCTGCTCAAGGGCGATGTGTTCACCGAAGAGCTGATCGAGACGTTCATCAATTACAAGCGCCGCAGTGAAGCGGACGCTGTGCGGCTGCGGCCGCATCCGTACGAATTCGCGCTCTATTACGACATTTAGTGGCTCAAGTCTTCACACTTGCTATTGGCAAGCCAGAGACTCGCCCATTGAAAATATGTCAACCTGACATTTGACCTCGCCCGCCCGCGACGCTTTTCGCTATCCCAACTTCCGGAATTTCATGACCGCCCGCGTGCTCATCACCTCGGCGGCCGAAATGCAAGCCGTCGCAGTGGGCTGGCAAATTTATTCGCTCACGCATCGTCCGCTCGATCTCGGGCTGGTCGGCCTGGCACAATTCGCTCCCGGGATTCTCCTCTTCCTGATCGCAGGCCACACTGCGGACCACTTTCCACGCCAGCGTATCCTTCAAATCTGCTACGGCGGCTTCGGATTGTGTTCGCTGCTGCTTCTGAGCCTCACCTTGCACGGACTCTCCGCTGTTTGGCCCATTTACGCCGTGCTTTTGTTCAACGGATTTGTGCGCGCCTTCAACGGACCCGCCAGCCAGGCATTCATGCCTCTGCTCGTACCCGCCGAAGTTTTTCCGAACGCCGTGACGTGGGGATCTTCCATTTTTCAAGCCGCGATGGTTCTCGGCCCCACGATGGGCGGTGCGATTTACGGCTTCGCCGGCAGTCCCGTTCCGGTATATTGCTGTTCCGCCGCGGCATGCATCGGTGCGTTGAGCTTTATGGGCGCCATCCGCCTGCAAGCTTCCACGCGCCCCCGCCAAAGCCCATCCGTCGCGGTGATCCTGGAAGGCATCCGCTACATCTGGCGCAATAAACTGATCCTCGGAAGTATCTCGCTCGACCTGTTTGCGGTTTTGCTCGGCGGCGCGGTTGCGCTTCTGCCGGTGTACGCGCGCGAGATTCTCCACACCGGCGCTTACGGACTCGGCATCCTGCGCGGCGCGCCCAGCGCGGGCGCGGTTTTGATGGCTATCCTTCTAGTGCGTTGGCCGCTGAAGCGCAACGCGGGCTTCGCGCTGTTCTGTTGCGTTTTTGGCTTCGGAGTTTTCACCATCGCCTTCGGATTGTCCCGCAATCTGGCGCTTTCCATCGCGGCGCTGGTTCTGGTAGGCGCGTCGGATATGGTGAGCGTCATCATCCGCCACACGTTGGTGCAGCTTGGTACGCCGGACGAAATGCGTGGACGCGTCAGTGCCGTAAACGGGCTGTTCATCGGCGCGTCCAACGAAATCGGCCAATTCGAATCGGGACTCACCGCGCAATGGTTCGGCACGGTGCCGGCGGTGGTGCTCGGAGGTTTAGGCACCATCGCGATCGTGCTGCTCTGGGCAGCCCTGTTCCCATCGCTGCGCCGAGTAGACGAACTAGTCCCCAGTCCCTAGTCCCGAGCCCCAGTCCCTACTCTTCGCGCAGCGCACGAATCGGATCGATCGACGTAGCCCGCCCCGCGGGATTCGCGCCAAACGGGTTAGGCTTCTTTTCGCTAACGCCCGAACCCGAAATGGCCGATCTTGCATAAAGAGGACCTACACGCGATGGCCAAATCACTGGAATCCACGCGCAACCTGGAAGCTTTGTCAGCGCACGTGGAAAAGTATGCTGGACCGGTAGCGAATATAATTCGCGGAACGGAATCGCACTTCCTTCCCATCGACGTGCTGCACGTCCTCCCGTCGGCCAAACGCGCATTCCACGTGCTAATCACCAGCGGCCTGAGCGACCGGCCGATGAATGCCCCGCGCGGTTCCGAGGATTGCCGTTTCGCCGAGTTGTACCTTTGCCTTCCAGCGGCTTGGCCCATGAGCACGCAGGATCTCAGTAACGAAGGCAACTATTGGCCCATCCGGCTGTTGCAACTTCTTGGAAGATTTCCCAATGCGTTCGACACGTGGCTTTGGCTGTACCATACTGTCCCCAATTTTGATCCGCCAAAACCATACGCCGGCAACACCCGTTTGTGCGGAGCGATGCTCGGGCCAACGATTTCGCTTCCCAAGCAATTCGGCAGGCTGGACGTTCCGCGCTTGGCCCCCATTCATTTTTTCAGCGTCGTGCCGTTGCACCGCGACGAAATGGAATTCAAAATCGAAAACGGCGGCGAGCCTTTGATGGCGAATCTATTCAAGCAGGGTGTGATCGCCGATATTGTGGATCCCGCGCGAAAAAGCGTGATTCAAAAGAAACGCTTCGGGCTCTTCTAGCGGACTTAATCGCTTTCGAGTCCCGCCTTCTTCAGAAGCTTCTTCAACGTCCCGAAACCTTTGTCGCCCGACACCACTTCAGTGAGCGTTCCGTCGCGATCGATCACCATGTAGGTCGGAAATACGCTGATCTGATACGGCAACGGCATTTCGTTCTCGGTGGTCAGCGCGATCGGATACGTATGAGGATGTTCGCCGAGAAATTTCTCGACAATCGCACGCTCCTCGCTGACTGAAATCCCGAGGATCATTAAATCCTTCTCGCCGTATTTCCGGTACAGCTTCTCGAGCGCCGGACCATCAGCACGGCAAGGCATGCACCAGGTCGCCCAGAAATCCAGAAGCACCGTTTTGCCTTTGAAGCTGGCGAGGGAAAGCGATTCTCCCTTGAGATCGGTCAGCGTCAGTTCAGGCGCCGTTTTTCCGCCCAGTCGCTTCTTGATCTTTGCCGCGTCCCAGCGCGAAAGCTCTTTCACTTCTCGCAGATCTCCGGAAAGCTTGAACAGAGCCGCGTCCGCCGGAACGCCGTAACTCATGCGTTTCAGCGTGCTGCTGGTATCGGACTCGTAAGTGCTTCGGCCGTTGTCAATTACCTGAACCGTGCGCGAGGAAATCAGCAGTCCGGTCTCGGTATCGAAAAACATCCGCGTCGAGCCTTCCAATAATTTCTGATTATGTCTGTTAGCGCCGGCCCGGATCCACGGCTTGAGCGGTGCGTCGATGACCACGCAGGTGTGATCGATACCGCTTAATCCGCAGGGCTGGCGCTTCACTTCCACGGCCTTGTCCCACAAAGGACGGCCGAAACCATAAGGACCCGGCGCCGGTTCGTCGTCTTCCCGCTTGGCGCGGAGGAATTCATCGCCCTGGTCCTCCATTTCGAGCACGTCGCTGCCGTCGAAGATCCGGATGCGCGTGCCGGACCCGCTAATCGATTTTTCGCGCCATTTTCCTTGCGCGACGTCGATGATGGTTTGACGCTGCATGGCTCGCGAACCGCTTGCGGTTTTCGACGTCTGCGAAACCTCGAACTCTTGATGAAATCCCCCCAGTTTCTCGCGTTTTGACTTCAGCTCGCCCAGGAGAGCGTTAGCCGGGTTTTGCGCGAGTGCATCCAACGCCACGCACGTAATTGCAACTAACCTTGCAACTAACCATGGACATCGCATATATACCGATTACTGATTTTACGAGAAACGAGTAAGCTATTCTCAATGCCGCCTCTCACTCGACGGAGTTTTACTCTTACCGCACTCGGCGCTCTCGCTCTGCGCGGTCAAGGTTCAGAAAATCTTGCGGATCTGACTGTCGCCGAAGCCTCCGCCCGCATCCATGCGCGATCCGTCACATCGACGCAGCTCACCGAAGCCTGTCTGACCCGGATTGAGACGTACAATCCCAAGCTCAACGCCTTCATCACCGTTCTACGCGAGCACGCCCTGCAGCAGGCGCGCGACCTCGACCGCGAACAGGCGGCCGGAAAACTGCGCAGCCCGCTGCACGGAATCCCGATCGCACT
>DATGIH010000457.1:0-5587 GCA_035295865.1 Bryobacteraceae bacterium | reverse complement strand
AAACAGAATCTGATCTTCGACGCCTTTTCACAGGCGGATAGTTCCACGACGCGGGAGTTCGGCGGGACCGGCTTGGGATTGACGATCTCGGCACGCCTGGTTGCGGCCATGCGCGGTGAGATGTGGGTGGAGAGCGAACCTGGAAAAGGAAGCTCGTTCCATTTTGCGATCCCCATGGAGTCGAGCGGGAATCCGCTGGCTCACGATGAGGAGTTTTCACTCGCTGGGATGCCTGTGCTGGTTGCCGATGCAAACCCCACCTGCCGGCGCATTCTCAGCGGTCTGTTCGAGCGCTGGCGGGCAGAGGTGATATCGGCCGCGACAGCGCAAGAAAGCCTGGAACTGCTGCGCGAGGCGGACACGCAAAATCACCCTTTCTTCTTGCTCGTAGCGACGGCGGATTTCGCCGAGCTAAATGCCCGCGGCTTGGCCAAGTTCTCGATACTCACGCATACATCGGTCCAGCGAGTGGATCCGCAGCGCCGCACTGCTTCCGGATATCTCACCAAGCCGGTGCGGAGAAACGAACTGCGCGCCATGCTCCAGGGATTCCTTCGCGGCGGCGTTCCTTCCGGCCAGCGCGAAAAGACAGCCGCTAGTCCGGCCCCGCGAATTGTGCCGCTATCGCCCAAGCGCATTCTACTCGCCGAAGACAACGTGGTGAATCAGCGTTTGGCGGTTCGAGTTTTGGAGAAAGACGGGCACCAGGTCGTGGTAGCGGCGAATGGAAAGGATGCACTGGCTGCCTGGGAGCAAGAAGCTTTCGACCTGGTCTTGATGGATCTGCAAATGCCTGTCATGGATGGTTTTGAAGCTACATCCAAGATCCGCTTAGCGGAAAGCGGGTCAAAGGCGCATGTGCCGATTGTTGCGCTCACCGCGCATGCCATCGCCGGGGACCGCGAACGTTGCATTGCAGGCGGCATGGACGATTATTTGTCCAAGCCGATTCGCCCAGCGGATCTCCTCAATTTAGTGGCGCAGTTGACCCAATCAGACTGAGAAGCGCGCGTCCCCTTCCAGAAGTTGTCCTTCGAGCGCCGGCCGCTCCTGGGCGTTCCATCGCTTGGCGCGATATTTTGCTCGGTAGAGCAACGGTCCGCCGTCTTCGCGGGTGTTCCGTTCGATCGGCCGCGGGATGCACACGAATTCGGTCTCTATCCAATCGGAAGTGGCGCGGACCATGGAGTAGCCATGACCGCCCATGTCCACAAACTTGACGTGCGGTGAAAGATCAGGATTGGAAAGCGCCCGCGCTCGGGCAACATCGCCCGTTTTTGCATACTCCAGACAGGAGCGGACGCCGTGGCGAAGCAGTAGATTGATGGTCGGCTGCGGTCGAGCGTCCCCCGGAGCTTGGCCCGTGAAGAGATTGCGTAGCGGGTGATCTCGAGAGAGGTTGTGCTCCAGCGCCTCGACGATGCCGGGCGCTGAGATGGAACCGGTGATGAACGCCACTCCAACCGGATCGAAGGATTTTGGCGGAAGCGATTTCGCCGCCAGTCCCGCCCAGAAACTGTGACGGTCGCCTGCCACGGTGACGAATCCGGAGATTTTCTCCTCACGAATAAAATCGTAAATCTCGGCGCGTTCGCTGTAGGCGCTGCTCGGATCGCCCATCACCCAAGTCGCGTATCCGGATCCAGGCCAAGGCTTGCTGATGCCTTTAGGCAAGTTCTGCGGATCGGCGCGCATGTCCAGCGTGCCCGCGGTATTGCCCCAGATCTTCCATGTGGCGCTGGAATGTTTCAGCTGATCCAGAAACCACGCCTTTTGTTCGGCGCCCAGGATGGTCTGGACAGGTCCGTGTTTGCGAAAGTTGGGAATTTCTACCTCGCCGAAACGAACGGTTTCAGGAGGCCGGTTTTGATTGTGCGCGCGCCCCGCGTCCAAAACTTCCATTACTTCTTCCGGAAAGAATTGCGGGAAATCCGGGCTGGTAAAAGCTTTGGCTTCGGGACGCCCGGAAGGATCTTCCGAACGATAGCTGTGTTGATCGGTGATGATGAGATCCACATTCCGGCCCCAGCGAAGTTTTCGATATCCTTTCAGGCTTTCTATAGCCGCGAGATTGTTCGGTTCCTGGCCGAGCCCGTAATCGTCAAAATTCGAAATCGCGTGGTCGGCAACTTGCGGCGGATGGAAGGCGTCGAGCGGCTTTGACATGCGCGCGGGTTGATATTCGAAGAAGGCCTGATTGGCGGCCACCTTTCGGGTTTGTGCCGGGCGCGTGACCCCTTGGAAGATCTGCATGCTCTGGTATCCGAGCCAACTGAATTCGTGGTTGTCCCACATGTTGACGAACGGCCAGCGGGCGCGCGCGTCCTGCAAATCGGGGTCGTGCAGATACGCACGATAGACAGCGCGATAATCGGCAAGCGTGGTCGGGATGTGGAAATCGTTGATCTTTTCGCCGTGCTCGTAGCGCACCAGGTCCCGGATTTTGCGATCGTACATTCCTTGCGGACGGTCCTCGGGATACCAGACGATTTCGTAGATGAAATCCCCGAGATGGAGGACGAAGCCGAGGCGGTCTTTTGCAGCGGCGCGTTCGTCTTCGTAGATCATACGGCGATAAGCGTTCTGCGCGCCGTCGTTCGCATTTTGGCAACTGACGAAAGCGAACGCGACCGGGCGCGGATCGTCGGGAGACGGGGCGGTGATCGTGCGGCCGATGCGGCTGCCCGAGCCGTTACCATCCGTGAAGCGATACCAATACTCGTGGACCGGCTTCAGCCCGTTAGCCAGGACTCGGCAGGTCCAGTCGGAGTCTCTTCGGATTTGCACTGCGGCGTGAGCCACCACTTTTCGGAAAGCGCCGTCTTCCGCGATTTCGAAGGTCAATGGATGATCGGCGGTGGAAGGATGGCGAGTCCAGAGTAGGACGCTCGAATGGTCAGGATCGGCGGAGGCGACGCCTTCCGGATAAGCGCCGCGGTCTTCCACCCAATTGGTTTGGGAGGATTTGCCGGTCGACTGTGCGCGCGCGGCCGTGGCGCCGACGGAAAATGCCAACTTCGCGAAATCGCGGCGAGTCGGGCGCATGGTTTACGGTATCAAGAATCGCCACATAGCTACATGAGAAAATCTACAGTTGGACTTTGTTGCTTTAGTTGCCCTGTCGATGATGGCTGCGCAGGGGCCCGCGCCAGGACGCCCGAAACCAAATGGATTTTTCACGCGGTTGGCACACGCCTACGCGCAGGACTGGCACGCGACCGCTGCCAGTGGTCCGGAACCTCCACGGCGCGCGCTTCCCTCGCCGCTGAACTCGCCGCCTTTTCCCAACTCGGATTGGTCGTATGGTGGCGCTCCTGAAATCGGCGCTCCCGATACCAACGTGCCTCCGCTGATGACCGCAATCTATGCAGGCGCAAATGGAAAAGCTTGGGAACAGAGCCGGGTCAAGGTGTACGGATGGGTGGAAGGCAGCTTCAATCTTAGTACCTCGCACAGCTCCAACTACCCATCGGCGTATGACATCTTCTCGAATCGCATCGAGTTCGACCAGGGCGTGGTTTATGTCGAACGCATTCCGGATAGCGTCCAGACGGATCATTTCGATTGGGGATTCCATCTCACCGGCTTGTATGGAACCAGCTACCGGTTCACCACCAACCTCGGCTACCTGAGTGGGCAGTTACTGGACCATCATCGCGTCTACGGTTTTGATCCGGCGCTGGAATACGTCGATCTCTACATCCCGCAGGTGGCCGAAGGTTTGAACATCCGCGTTGGCCGCTTCATTTCGATTCCCGGCATCGAAGCGCAATTGGCGCCGAACAATTACGTTTACACCCACTCGCTGCTGTATGCGGTGGACCCTTTCACGGATACCGGAATCCTCGGCACCATGCGATTGAATGAGCGATGGCTGCTTCAGCTCGGCGTCACCGCCAGTCACGATGTAGCGCCTTGGACCAAAGATGCGAAGCCTGCCGCCACCGCGTGCGTGAGCTACACGTTCCACCAGGGCAACGACAATTTGTACCCGTGTGTGAATGGATTGAATCGCGGGAATTACGCTTTCAACAATCTTCAGATGTTCGACACTACTTGGTATCACAAATTCAACGGAAGCTGGCACATGGCTAGCGAAGTTTGGTATATGTTCGAGCGCGGCGTGCCAAGCGTGTCCGGTCCCCTGACGCTGGAGAAGGGCACGAACGGGGCTTACTGCGCTGCGGGCGAGGCGAAGTGCTTCGCGCCTGAGTTAGCGGTGGTCAATTACGTGGAGAAACAGCTTTCGGTCCGGAATTACCTCTCGATTCGCACCGATTTCTTGGATGACATGAAGGGACAGCGCACCGGTTACAAGACGCGTTACGCGGAAGAGACGCTGATGTGGGGCCATTGGGTGGGTAGTACGGTCCTGTTCCGGCCGGAAATACGGTTCGACCGCGCGTTCGATCGGCGCGCTTATGACAACGGGAGGCGGCAGAATCAGTTCCAAATGGCGATGGATGTAATTTTCAAGTTCTAGCCCGGAAATTCTTACGCTGCGTGGCGTCGTGCGTGGATGCCTGGCGCTGAATCCCTTTGGAATCATGAGCGGCACACAAATTGCATTAGCCCTCCCATATGCGGTTCCAACAAACGGGCCTGGCTGCAATCGCGCTTTTAGCCGGGACAGCTGTTTTTGCGCAGACGCAGCCGGGTCAGTTGCCCGCGCGGAACAATCTTACCGAGTCAAGCCAATCTACTTCGTCTTCCACCGATCGTCATGCATTGACAATCGGCGAAAAATACAAGTTGGCACTGAACCATACCTTTGACCCGGAAGAGATTGTTCTGATCGCGGCGTCGGCGGCGATTAACCAAAAGCGCACGTATCCGCAGGAATGGGGACAAGGCTGGGATGCGTTCGGCGTGCGCGTCGCCTCGCAGATGGGTCAGCAATTGGTTCGGGAGCAACTCATGTTCGGCGTATGGGCGATCGATCATGAAGATCCACGCTGGAAACGATCTGGATTGACGGGCTTCTGGCCGCGGACTCGGTACGCCATTGTTCACACCTTCATCACGAAGAACGATTCGGGCGACACCATGCTCAAATACAGCCGGTTTGTGGGCGACTACGGCGCCGGATTCATTTCGCGCGAATGGTATCCCGACCGGTTTCACACGGCCGGAGAGGGTTTAAAAGCGGGAACAATTTCACTTGGATTTGATGTGGCGAAGAACGTTGTCCGGGAGTTCTTACCCCATCGGCTGAGCGATTAAAGTCACCGGCGGCGTCTTAGCGGGATCCGCCAGACGCAGATAGAAATAGCCTATGCCGGCCAATCCGAGCATGAGATCGGGTGTTTCATTCGCGCCGGGAAGTCCGCAGGGCCAAGGGATGCGGCGCTGCTCGAATTGTTCGATTCCAGCGCGCGCGACGCGCTCCGCTTCGCGTTGCCAGCTCTCTTCTTGCAGGACCTGGGAAGCATAAAGCAAGACATCCGCGTTGCCGGCTCGTCCGTGACAAAGCGAGAAGTTGTCGAGTGACGGGGTAACTTCGGCCACCTTTCGCAGGGCTAGGCGTGCTTCCGTAAGAAGCGTTTCGTCGCGCAGGATTTGCCACGCTCGCAGGCGGGCGAGCGCG
>DATGIH010000456.1:0-11243 GCA_035295865.1 Bryobacteraceae bacterium | reverse complement strand
AAGGCATGCAGGTTCGCACCACTTCTCCCCGGCTCCATGAATACCGGCGCATGATTCTCGAGATGTTGTTCGCCGAGCGCAATCACGTGTGCAGCGTGTGCGTCTCTAACGGCCATTGCGAAATGCAGTGGCTGGCGCAGTATCTGGGAATCGATCACGTGCGGTTCCCTTACATTTATCCGAACGTTCCGGTGGACGCCAGCCACGAGCGCTTTGTTCTGGATCAAAACCGGTGCATTCTTTGCACGCGCTGCGTTCGCGTGTGCGACGAAATTGAAGGCGCGCATACCTGGGATGTAATGTCGCGCGGAGCGCAAAGCCTGGTGATCACCGATCTGGCGGAGCCGTGGGGCCAATCGGAGAGCTGCACCAGCTGCGGCAAATGCGTGCAGGTTTGTCCGACGGGTGCATTGAGCGAGAAAGGAAAGTCTGTTGCCGAGATGTCCAAGCGCCGGGAATTCCTGCCCTATTTGGCGATGATGCGCGGGGGAACGGATGGAGGAAGCAAATGACAGAGCGCAAACCAACGCTCGCCACGGTTTGGCTGGATGGCTGTTCGGGCTGCCACATGTCCTTCTTGGACATCGACGACCGGTTGCTCGAGCTTGCTCAAAAAGCCGACCTGGTATACAGCCCGCTGGTTGATCGTAAGGATTTTCCGGAACTAGTGGACATCACCCTGGTGGAAGGAGCGGTCTCGAGCGAGGACGATCTCAAAAAGATCAAGAAGGTCCGGGCGCACACCAATATCCTGGTTTCGCTCGGCGATTGCGCGGTCACGTCCAACATTCCGGGCATGCGCAATCCCTTTGGCGTGCAGCCGATTATCGAGCGCGCTTACGTGGACACGGTGTCAATTCCAGGCCCAGCACCGAATTCGGTAATTCCGCGTTTGTTGGATCGGGTGCGGCCGATCCATGAAGTGGTCCCGGTGGATGTTTTTGTTCCCGGCTGCCCGCCTTCGGCCGACACCATCTACCAGGTTCTGTCGGATTTGATTGCCGGCCGTAAACCGGACGAGAAATCGGTTCTGCGCTTTGGAGCTTGACGAGAAGCCATGTCAAAAACAATTTTGATCGACCCGGTAACGCGCATTGAAGGTCACGCCAAGGTGACCATCCAGCTTGCCGACGATGGCCGCATCGCCGACGCCCGGCTGCACATCACCCAACTGCGCGGATTTGAAAAATTCTGCGAGAATCGACCCTTCTACGAAATGCCGTCGTTGATGGCGCGCATCTGCGGGATCTGCCCGGTCAGCCATCTGATTGCATCGAGCAAAGCCTGCGACGCGATTCTGGGCGTGAATATTCCGCCGAATGCCGCGCGGCTGCGGCGCATTCTGAACCTGGCCCAGATTCTGCAGTCGCATGCGCTAAGCGTTTTCCATTTGTCGTCGCCCGACCTGCTACTCGGCATGGATTCGCCGCCTGAGACACGCCATCTTTTTGGAGTGGCCGCCGTAGCGCCCGAAGTGGCGAAGGACGGCATCCGGCTGCGTCAGATCGGGCAACAGATTATCGAGATTTTGGGCGACAAGCGCATCCATCCGGCGTGGGTTGTTCCCGGAGGCGTGAGCCATCCGTTGACCGAAGAAAAGCGCGACCGGATTCAAGCGATGCTGCCGGATGGCCTCGCCGCGCTGGATCGTACGCTCGATCGTTTCCGCGGCTTGTTCCAGCGCTTTCCCGAGGAACTGGCTTCGTTCGCGAATTTCCCTTCGCTCTTTCTCGGCCTCACGGACGGCGCTGGGAATCTCGAATATTACGACGGTCCGCTGCGCATGGTGGGCCCGGACGGAACCGTAATGGCGGATCATCTGCGGGCGCAGGATTATCCCCAATATTTGGGCGAAGTGGCCGAGCACGATTCGTATCTGAAATCGGCATTTTATCGGCCGATGGGGTATCCCGAAGGAATTTACCGCGTCGGCCCACTCGCCCGTCTGAACCTGGTCACCAACTGCGGCACACCGCGCGCGGATCACGAGTTGGGCTTGTTGCGAACCTTCGCTGGCAGTCCGCTGCTTGGATCGTTCCATTATCACCATGCGCGTCTCATCGAAATGGTTCACGTCGTGGAGCGTATGCATGAGTTGCTATCGGATCCCGACGTTCTGAGCCCGCACGTACGCGCGTTCGCGGAAGCGAATTGCGCGGAAGGCGTGGGTATTTCGGAAGCGCCCCGCGGAACCTTGCTGCATCACTATAAAGTGGATCGGAACGGGTTGATTCAGTGGGCGAACCTGATCATCGCCACCGGCCACAATAACCTCGCGATGAATCGCGGCATTAAACAGGTTGCCACGTACTTCGTGCGCGACGGCAAGCTGTCCGAAGGCGCGCTGAACCGGGTGGAAGCGGTGGTTCGCGCTTTCGATCCGTGCCTCAGTTGCTCGACGCACGCCATGGGTCAGATGCCGATTTCGATCGATCTGCGCGATGCGTCGGGCGCGCTACTGGACAACTGCCGCCGTGACTAAAGCGCGCACCATCATCATCGGGTATGGGAATCCGCTGCGCGAGGACGACGGCATGGGCTGGCGCGCGGCTGAACTTTTGGAGCAGAAGCTTCCAGCGGGCGACGCCGAGTTGATCGAGTGCCATCAGCTTACGCCGGAATTGGCGGCCAGCATTCAGGGTGCTTCGATGGTGCTGTTTTTAGACGCGGCCTGCGACTGCGCTCCCGGCGCCGTTTCGCTCGAGCCGGTGCGCGCCGAAGGGGCCGTTGTTTGGTCGCATCATCTCACGCCTGGACAACTTCTTACGTTGAGCAATCAATTAAACGGCCATATTCCGACGGCTTTCCTGATTCGCGGCGGAGTGGAAAGCATGGAGCTGCGCGAAGGCCTCACCGCACTCGGCGAAGCGACCGCCGCACGAATGGCGGATCAGGCTTACGCCTGCCTGTCACGCACATGAGCACCTTCCGCAGTGAACGTCCCATCTATCAAGATCACCTTCCTCCTTGTAACCAGGCTTGTCCGGCGGGCGAAGACATCCAGGCGTGGCTCAATCGCGCCGAGACGGCCGATTACCGCGCAGCGTGGGAATCGCTGGTGCAGAACAATCCACTGCCCGCCATCATGGGGCGCGTCTGTTATCACCCATGCGAACCCGCCTGCAATCGCGCACAAAAAGATCAAGCGGTGAGCATTCACGCTGTCGAGCGCTTCCTGGGCGACGAAGCGATGCGGAATGGTTGGCAATTTCCCCTAGCGGCCGCCACCGGTAAACATGTGCTGGTGATCGGCTCCGGGCCCTCGGGATTATCGGCGGCCTATCATCTCGCCCGCTTCGGACACCAGGTCACCATTTATGAAGCCGGACCCACCGCTGGCGGCATGATGCGCGTCGGCATTCCGCGATACCGGCTGCCGCGCGAAGTACTGGATGCGGAAATCGCCCGCATCGCCGGAATGGGCGTGACCATCCGGCTCAACGCCAAAGTGGATGACCTCGCCGCTGTGATGACGGAAGGCAAGTTCGATGCGGCATTTCTCGCGGTCGGCGCACACGTGGCTAAGCGCGCGTACATCCCAGCGGGCGACGCTTGCAAAATACTCGACGCGCTTTCTCTGCTGCGAAAGGTAGACTCGGGGGACCCGCCCCAATTGGGACGCCGGGTGCTAGTGTACGGCGGAGGCAACACCGCGCTCGACGCCGCGCGCACCGCCAAGCGCCTGGGCGCAACCGAAACGTTGATCGTCTACCGGCGCAATCGGGAAAAGATGCCGGCGCATGGGTTCGAAGTGGAAGAGGCGCTGGCCGAAGGCATCCAGTTCAAGTGGCTTTCGACCATCAAGCAGGCGGGCGACACCTCGTTCACCGTGGAAAAGATGCAGCTCGACGCCAAAGGGTATCCACAGCCAACCGGCGAATTCGAAACCATTGAAGCGGATTCGCTGGTGCTCGCGCTCGGCCAGGATGTCGACTTGAGTTTCCTCGAAAAAGTGCCGGGACTTGAAATCGCGGATGGCGTAGTGAAAGTGGACGCGCGCATGATGACCGGACACGCCGGGATTTTCGCCGGCGGCGATATGGTTCCAGCTGAACGAACTGTCACTGTGGCAGTCGGACACGGCAAGAAAGCGGCACGGAACATTGATGCGTACTTGCGCGGCGAAGATCTCGCGGGCGCTGCCAAGCAAACCGTTGCCCGATTCGACCGCGTCAACTCCTGGTATTATCCGGATGCGCCGGTGACGGTGCAGCCGGTGCTGGAAAACATCCGGCGCCAAACCACTTTCGACGAAGTGGTCGGCGGGTTGGATGAAACCAACGCGCTCTTTGAAGCGCGGCGCTGCTTGTCCTGCGGCAACTGCTTCGAGTGCGATTCTTGCTTCACCGTTTGCCCCGAAACCGCAGTTATCAAGCTCGGCGTGGGACAGCGCTATAAGTTCGACTACGACGTCTGCACCGGATGCGGAAGCTGCGCGGCGGAGTGTCCGTGCGGCGCGATCGATATGATCGACGAACCGTCGTAACGCAGCTACGGAACCGCGACCGCGAGGGAGCGCTACCCCGACCGGTGCGGTTCGGTCAGTGTCCCGTACAGCAGCGATTTCCAGCGCGGCACATCCATCTTCCAATGAACCAGCGCCGGCGGATTCCGCAGCACCGGCTGCCATATCTCGCGATTGCGCTCGTCCGAGGCCACGCCCAACTTATCCACGATCGTCATGCCGCGCGTGAGTTCGCTTTCGGTTTCGATGTCCATATAATGATGAACCGAGTCCGTGGCAATCGAAGGATCGAGCGCGATGGCCATCGCCGTGGGATCCGGCAGACAAATTCCGATTTCGCCGGTCTGCACGCGATTCGATTCCATGGCGACGGAATTACACTCGACGGTAAAGCGCGCGAGTTCCGTGCCAAGCGATAAAACGTATTCAATATCGCGGGCGTTCAGATTTGCCTCGCCCCGGCAAAGATGCCAGCCGACCAGCTCAATCCGAAGCCCTGAGCGGAGCACGATGCGCGCGGCATCCGGATCCACCCACATGTTGTATTCGGCGGCCGGCGTGACGTTGCCCTCGCAGCAGGGATTGCCTCCCATGATCACGCAGCGGCTGATGTTCTTGACCATTTCCGGAGCTCGCTCAATCGCTAGAGCGACATTCGTCAGCGGGCCGAGCGTAACCAAAACAATGCCCGGATTCGCGCACACTGTTTCCACAATCGCATCCACAGCATGCTTCGATTCCTGCGTGCGCTTCGGCGGCGGATACCCCCGGTTGCCCAGACCATCGCGTCCGTGAAACCACTGCGCGCTGTAGTATTCGCGCTTCAGCGGCCGGCCGGCGCCCGCGAAAACCGGCACGGACGATCCGCACAGTTCGGCAGTATAAAGCGCATTGCGCACGGCCTGCTGCAGCGGGACATTACCAGCAACCACCGTGATCGCAGCCACGTGAATATCGGGCGACCGGAGAGCCATAATAATCGCTACGGCGTCGTCCGAGGCGGTGTCGGTATCGATGAGAAATGTTCTGGGCAAGAATTCAGTTTACCCGGGATCGGCCGCCACATTCGATCCTTCACGATCACGTACCCGGCCCACACAAAGATCAGCGCGTACATGGCCGGAGCATAGGGCAGGATAAACGGGAACGTGTTGAAGCCGGCGTGAAACAACACTGCCGCGAGAATGGACCCTCCGGAGCGATTGTAGATCCAGGTGCAGAGAATAGTAAGCGGAACTTGGAAAATCACGCGGATCTGCACGTAGAGAATCCAGGAGCTCGCCACCCATCCGCCAAAATCGAGCGGAGCGTGCCAAAGCGACCAGGGCAGCCAGACCAAAATACTGGAAAGCAGCGGCGAGTATTTGCCTTGGAGACGACGCAGGAGAAAGCCCCGCCAACCGGGTTCCTCCAGAACACCTGCGAACAGTACGTTGTAGCTAAACTTCACTGTTCCGGCCGCGATATAAATCCAGGTGGAATTTTGGTGAGCCGGCCATTTGATCGGCAATCCAAAGAGATGTGCCACGATGGCGGGAACCAGCAAAAACGCCGGCATGCACAGCGCAGCGATCAGGGGCCAGCGCCAATTGGCGGGTTTCAGCAACGTACACAAGAGCCCGCGGATCCCGGAATCTTGGGAAAAAACTCCGGACACAACCCAAGCAGGCAGCATCGCCGGAAGAATGAGCCAAGCTTTGATTGGGACGGGCCAATGCGGACCAGCGTCGCGCCATCCGGTAGTGAAGATGAGCACCAGCCAACCGGCTAGCGTGACGGCAAGGAACCACGCCGCCCGCCGAAAGCGTTCAGGCTGCGACTCGCCCGAACGCGACAATAACATCGCGGCAAACGAAGGCCCGCAGATGCCCGCGATCAGCACTTCTTCACTCGCGTGCGCGCGAATGAGCGGGATGAGTACCACCCACGAAAGCGCATACGCAAGGCCGAGGTATAGCCAAGCCTTTTTCATTTGTGTGCCTACTTTGGATGGAGAGGTGGGGTCACGCCCCACAGCACAAAGTAAAAAATGGCGACCGTGCTTAACAAAGAGAGAGCGCCAACGCCCAGAACTCCGGGATCTAAACGAGCGGGGATCGCAACCAGAATCGCCTCTTCGACGGCGCAGGTCCAAGCTTGTGCCACGCCGCGCCAACCAGCGTGGCGCAAAGCGTCTTGGATCTGCTGCTGGAACACCTCCGCCATTTCCTGCCCGAAGCGCCGACGCAGCGCAAATGGATAGAGCAGGAGAATCCAGCCGTAAAACCGGCAGCTTGCGCGCAGCAGAACCGGCATTTAACGCGCTCCTTCGGATGCCGGATTTTTTGTATGAGCCATGCGCAGCAAGGCTTCCATGCGGCTCAGCTCCATTTTGAAGAGCGATTTTCCGGAGCGTGTGAGTTTGTAGTACCGGCGGCGTCCAGTATCCGCCCCACTTGCGTTTGTTTCCGCGATCAGATCCAAATCGAGCAGGCGCTGGATGGTGGTGTAAAGCGTCCCAGGCCCCATCCGGAACTTGTTCCCGGAAAGCTTCGAGACCTCTTGCATGATGGCGTAGCCATGCTTTTCGCCATCCGAAAGCGCGAAGAGAATGAAAAAAACCGCGGGAGTGAGCGGAGGCTGAAGTTCGGCCGGTGGCATATCAGTTATTGATATATCAGTAACTGATATAAATGTCAAGACCCGGCATTCCGGCGCCGCGGAACCCCGGTATTACTGGACGTCGGGCGCCTTGGCGTCTTTGTTTCCGTTGAGGAATCGATCGAACCAGTACAACTGCCAGTTGAGGCTTTCCACTAAATGCTTGGGCTCGCCGGTGCGCGTGAGGTTGTGATTTTCGCGCGGAAAAATGACCAGCTCCGCGGTGACTCCGTAATGCTTCAATGCGCGGAACCACTGCTCGCCTTGCTCCAGCGGAACGCGAAAATCGTTGTCGGAATGCAAAACCAGCGTGGGAGTTTTGACATTCGCGGCATACTTAAGCGGCGACGCGTTCCAGTATTGATCGAAATCGTCGAACAAAAGCCCCTTGAAATCGTCCTCATGCCCATACGCGCCGTCGCGCGTACCTTCGTCGCTGATGAAATTCGACACGCTGCGCAATGTAACCGCAGCCTGGAAGCGATTGGTGTGTCCGACGATCCAATTGGTCATGTAGCCGCCGTAACTGCCGCCGGTGACTCCCAACCGATTCGGATCGATCCAGGGATTCTGTTTCAGGACTGCATCCACGCCCGCCATGATGTCCTGGTAATCCATGCCGCCCCAGTTATTCAGAATGCCGCGCTCGAATTTCTGGCCGTATCCGGTGGATCCGCGCGGATTGCAAAAGAAAACGGCATAGCCGCGCGCCGCGTACACCTGAAATTCGTGGTACCAATCGACGCCGTACTGTCCGGCGGGCCCTCCGTGGATGCTCAGAATCATCGGATATTTCTTGCCGGCTTCGAAACCAACGGGCTTCACCAGAAATCCGTCGATGGCCCAACCATCGGTGCTCTTATAAGGAAGACGCTCCACTTTCGCGAGATCCACTTCCTGCCACAGTTTCTCATTGAGGTGGGTCAACTGGCGTTCATTGCTCCCATCAAGGCGCGAGACGTAAAGATCGTCGAGATGTTGGAAGTCGTTCGCGAGAAAGGTCATCACGCCGGCTTTCTCGTTGATATCGAACGCGCGCACGGATCGCTCGTCGTGGGTGATTGGTGCAACGCTGCGCGCGGCTAGATCCACTCCGAAAATGTGCGTGGTGCCTTTGAATCCCGACTCAAAACGCAAACTGTTCGCCTCCGGACCCCAGTGCAATCCGCCAGGAATCAGGTCCAGATTATCCACGGCCAAACGCGAAGCCGCACCGCCTTTTGAATCTGCGATGTAGAGCTTCGGAAATTCGCGCCGCGAGGTCCGGCCGGCGAAAACGATCCGCGATCCGTCGGGCGACCAGCGCGGCAGATCGTCTTCGAAGGCATGGTCGGAGATTTTGGTGAGTGCCCCACCCTCGGCCGGGATCACCCAAACGTCGGTGTTGTGCCCGCCCTCGTATTCCTGTCCGGTGCGATCGGAAACAAACGCGATGCGCGTGGAATCGGGCGACCATTGCGGATCGGTGTCGTTCCAGTCGTCCCCCGAAGTAATCTGATTCTCTTTTCCGGAAGCCGCGTCCACGATCCAGAGATGGCTGCGCTTATCGTCAAACCAGCCGGTGTCGTTGAATTTGTATGAAATATGCCGGTAGTGGCGGACATCGCTCTTGCGCGCGTCGGCAGCAACTGCGTCGCTTGGGCCCGAGCGGCTAACAGCGACGAATCGCTTCCCATCCGGCGACCATTGAAACGCGCTCACACCGTTCTTGAGGTGAGTCAACACTTGCGCCTCGCCGCCATCCATATTCAGGATGCAAATCTGCGGATGCGCCGGTTCTGAAGCTTCCGCATTTCGCGCGGAAAGAAAAGCGAGGCGCGATCCATCCGGGCTCCAGCGCGGTGAATTGGAGTTGACGCCCTCGGCTGTGAGCCGGCGCGGCGCGGAAATTCCGTCCAAGGCAATCAACCAAATCGAAGAAACGCGCCGATTCTTCTTTTGATCGATGACGGTGTGAACGTAGGCGGCTTGGCGGCCGTCCGGCGATAACTTCGCGTCACCGACGAAATGAAACGCGAGATAATCTTCCGCCGTGATGCCTCGCGCCGCGGACCCCGAAGCCGCGCCGATGAGCACGGCCAAGATTAGCAACATGCCGCGGCGAAGCATCTGTTTACCAGCCCTGCCGATTGTCGAACTTATACGGGATTTCCTCGGAATCCACCGGATATCGGAACACATCCGGATCGTCGTGCTGATAAGCGCGGGTCGGCATGCTGATGAATAGCGCGTCGGTGGTTCCGATATTCTGGTGCGCGTGATAAACAAACGCGGGAATCACCATCAGGTTGCGATCCAGATCGGTGCGGTAGATTTCGTTGACCATCCCGTACGTCGGCGACTGCTCGCGGCTATCGTACAGCACTACCTTCACGTGCCCTTGGCTGATAAAGATGCGGTCGTCGTGGTGATGATGCACATGCCAACCTTTGATTTTCCCAGGCCGGATGGTGAACTGATATACGTAGACTACCGGTTTTTCCAGCGGCGCCGAATGCGGCGTATGAATTTCGCACAAAGTTCCACGATCGTCGATATGTGTGACAGCGGATTTAATAATGACGCCCTCAATGAGCCGCGTGACGGGCTGCCCATCTACGGTTACCGTTTGTTTGTCTTTCCTCGGACTGGTGGCGATCATCTATTTTGTTTACTCCAAACCTCTGAGTTTTCGAAATTGCGATACCTTCCATCCAGGCGTGTGCTCGGATGGCGGCGCAGCGATGGCAGGCTTTCGCATGGGTAACTTTAGCAAGTGAACCCAGGCAATGTCGAGCGCCTCCTTCAACTGGAACCAGCGCGTTTTTTGGATTCGGTCTAAATACCAGCCCTGTTCGCCGGAAGGTCTGTTGATGTAGGCCTTCTTCCACAGAATGGACGGGAATTTAAACACGGTCAATTCTCCAGTAGAGACAAATTGAAATCCGGCCAGGTGCGCCTGGTATTGGAATTCGCATTCCGGATTGCGCCAAATGGTGCGATAGTCCTGCCACGGTCCCACCCGTTCATAAACCTCGCGCGAAAACATCAAGCCGGAGGGCGGCGAGCAGATCACCGGATTATAGACACCACCACGAAACAAGCCGGTCACGACGCAATAGCTGGCGCGCCGAGGGCCGCGCATTTCCACCCCCGATATCGAGGCTCCGGCGTTGGCGGCGGTAATGGCGCGGATCTGAGCGCGCAGATGATCCGAATGCCAGATATCGTCATGGCCCAGGATCGCGATATACCGTCCCCGCGACATCGCCAAACCCGCGTTCATCGGCGCGGTCTGATGGCCGTGATTCGAGGGAAGGTTGTGCCAACGGATGCGCGCGTCGCCGATGGACTTCACTACCGCCTCCGAATCGTCGGTGCATCCATCTCCCATGACGAGAACTTCGAAATCCTGCTCAGTTTGATAGAGCACGCTTTGGATGGCCATCCGAAGGACGTTGCTTCGGTTGTAGGTGGGAATGATGACCGAGACGAGCGGGGCGCCGGTCGGAGTTTCGCGCACCATCCGGATTTTCGGCAGCGGCCGGAAGAGATATTTGAAGGAGCGGCGCAGCAAGCCGGCCAGTTCGCCTATGGTGAGGTAGTCGGTGACCGGTTGATAGTCCTTCGGCTCGGATGCTGGCACGGTTCTAGTAATGATACCGAACCGCGACCGCAAGGGAGCGCTGTTCGTGGTGGCGCTCTCTCGCGGTTGCGGTTCAGTGCACCTGGGCGGCGAACGCTTGTACTGCGGGTTTCGGTGTCCCATCGGCGCGAAACAGGCCGTAATTCATTTCCGGATCGCTCGACGAGTTGCCGTCTCGCAGCGTGTACCAATAAAAGCGTTCGACATAAGGCACGCCCGCGAGAAATTCGCGCGCCTGTTTCACATATTCCGCCTGCCATGCTTCGCTGACCGATCCGGCGCCGTGGGTGTAGCAGCCCATTTCGGTGATCCAGATGGGCTTCGCATCGTCGCCATTCGCATGCATCACGGAGCGCAACTCCGCGAGCTCATTCGCCAGCCAGCCTTCGAGCGGACCCTCGCCATACGCGTGAAAGCCGACCGCGTCGAAAAATCCGCCGCCTCCATTCTCATAAACCAGGCCGACGAAATCCGCGGCGCTGATCGAATCCTTGATCGTTGGATCCGTGCCCG
>DATGIH010000455.1:0-8855 GCA_035295865.1 Bryobacteraceae bacterium | reverse complement strand
AAGCGGACATTGATCCGGCGCGCCACGCTCGATCTCACCGGGTTGCCGCCGACGTTCGAAGAGATCGAGGCTTTCGAGAAGGACGAGACACCGGATGCGTTTGCAAAGGTAGTGGACCGGTTGCTGGCATCTGAGCACTATGGCGAACGTTGGGGTAGATTCTGGCTGGATGTCGCGCGCTACGGCGAAGACGATTATCGAAGCCTGGATCCCATGCGGCGCGGGTACAATCCGTATCCGAATGCCTATCTCTACCGCGATTGGGTGATCAAAGCGCTCAATGACGACATGCCCTTCGACGTTTTCGTGAAAGCGCAGTTGGCGGCGGATTTGATGGACGAAAAGGATCGCGCCAAGCTGCTTCCGGCGCTCGGTTTTCTTGGGCAAGGGCCGTGGTTCTATGACAATGGATCGGTGGAGGTGACGCGCGCCGACGAGCGTCACGACCGCGTGGATGTGGTGTCGCGCGGATTCCTTGGTCTCACCGTTGGGTGCTCGCGCTGCCACAACCACAAATACGATCCGATCCCGACCAAGGATTATTACGCGCTTTCGGGCGTTTTCCTGAATACCGTCTATCACGAATATCCGATGGTGCCGAAGAGCGTGGCTGACGAGTACAAGAAGACCGAGAAACAGATTGAAGCGCGCGAAGAGTTGCTTGACGATTTTTTGAGCACCGAGAGCAAGCAGCTCGGTGAGACCCTGGCATTTCAAGCTGCGAAGTACATGCAGTCGGCGTGGAAAGTCACGGGTCCGGACAAAGCGGAGTTCGCGACCGTCGTTCAGCAGGACAAGTTGGATTATGAACTGTTCGAACGTTGGATCAAGTTTCTGACGAAGCCCCCCAAGAACTATCCGTACCTGACCGCTTGGCAGGACATGATCAAACGCGGCGGAACAAAAGACGAAGCCAAGAAGCTGAGCGAAGAGTTCCAAAAGACGCTGACGGCGGTGCTATTCGAGCATCACGACATTAAGGACGAGAACGACATCATTGCCGCGAAAGCGCTGCCCACTACCAAGAAGCGCAAGTATGCAAATTTACCCAACGAGTTCGTCACCAACGACGATTTCTGCCCCGGATGCGGCTTGGAGTTGCGGACCATGCCGATCGAACGGATGAATTTGTGGCTGGATGTCTTTGTACGAGATTTAAGTGAGGGGGACGATCCGTTTCAGGCGCCGGAGCGCGTGAAACCGGGTTTACTGGCATTCCGAGGCTGGGGCTTGGAGCGCCAATTGAGCGCGGAGCGCCGGGCCTACATCGATGCCCTGAAAGCGGACATCGAAGCCTTGAAGAAGGAACAGCCGCCGCACTTCCCGTACGTGCACGGCGTGATTGACGCCGAAAAGATTCAAGAGCCGAAGGTGAACCTGCGCGGCAGCCCGTTCAACCTGGGCGATGAAGTCCCGCGTCATTTTCTTTCGGTTTTGAACGCCGAACCCGCGCCGCTCAATCATGGCAGCGGCCGTATGGATCTGGCCGAGCAGATTGTGCAGCAGCCGCTTGCGATGCGCGTGATCGTGAATCGGGTCTGGCGCGCGCACTTCGGCTCCGGAATTGTCGACACACCGAGCAATTTCGGCATCATGGGCGAGCGTCCGAGCAATCCCGAGTTGCTGGAGTATCTGGCGAAGTGGTTCGTCGACAACGGAATGTCGATGAAGAAGCTGCATCGCGAGATTTTGATGAGTTCGGTGTATCAATTGAGCGACGAGGGACTCAAAGAGAATCTGGAAAAGGATCCCGCCAACAGGCTTTACTGGCGCGCCAATCGTCACCGCATGGATGCCGAGCAGATTCGCGATTCCATCCTGGCTGCGGCGGGCGATCTGGATACTAAGATGGGTGGTCCCTCCGAGCCGTTGAAGCCCGAATACACACGGCGCACCGTTTATGGAAAAGTGAGCCGCTACCGGCTGGACGAGTACTTGCAGCTCTTCGATTTCCCGAGTCCTAATCTTTCCGCGGAAAAGCGATTTTCAACGACGGTTCCACTGCAGCGCTTATTCTTCATGAACAGCGATTTTGTGCAGCAGCAGGCTGAGCAGCTGGCGCAACGCGTGACCGCGGAGCCCGACAATGCGGCGCGTATTCAGAAGATTTACCAACTGGTCTATGGCCGCAACGCGAGTCCCGAAGAAATTAAAGTCGGAATCGATTATCTTCGCACTGAACCGCTGAAAGAGTATGAAGAGCAGAAAGCGGAGCACGAAAAGAAAGAAAAAGCCGATAAAAGCAAAACATCCGGAGCCGAAACGGCCTCTGCCGCCGAGCCTCCTGGAGCCGGACAAACGGCAAGTGAAGAATTCGGCGAAGACGGCATGATGGCCGGCGTGGGCTCTCCTTCGAAAGCCAAGGCCGACGAAAAAAAGAAGCCACTGCTGCCCGTAACGCCGTGGGGCCGTTACGCGAAGGTATTGTTGAGTTCGAGCGAGTTTTTGTTCGTGAATTAAGGGGATGAATCTGTATGAGTCCGCATAGATTGGGAATGCCGTTGAGCCGCCGCGATGCATTGTGCCGCATCGGCAATGGGTTCGGGATGATGGCCTTCGCCGGCATGATCTCGAATTCCTTGGCCAAGGCCGGCGTCGAAACCGATGCGGACGGCGGCATCGAAGTTCGCAAGCTGGACTTTGCGCCGCGCGCCAAGCGGGTGATCTTCCTCTACATGAACGGCGGATTGTCGCAGGTGGACAGCTTCGATCCCAAACCCGCGCTCGAAAAATACCACGGGAAGCCGCTGCCGGGCGGAAGCGTAGCGACGGAACGTAAAACCGGCACGCTGATGAAGTCGCCGTTTGAGTTCAAGAAGTACGGGAAATGCGGCATGGAAGTGAGCGAGCTGTTCCCGTATGTCGGCGAATGCGTAGACGACATCTGCTTCATACGCTCGGTGTACACCGACATTCCGAATCATGAACCGTCGATGCTGATGATGAACACCGGCCACAGCCAGGTGGGCCGGCCTTCCATGGGGTCGTGGCTGACGTATGGCCTGGGTACCGAGAACAAGAATCTTCCCGGCTACGTGGTGTTGTGTCCCGACGTTCCCACCACGGTTGGACCGCCGCTGTGGAACAATGCGTTTCTGCCGGCCGTTCACCAGGGCACTTACATTTCGGACAAAGTTCTCGAAAAGCAGACCGAAGCATTGGTCGACAAGAAGTTCGATCCGAAAAAAGCCATTTCCTACATCTATAACGACAAGTTCAGCCTTCCGGAGCAGCGCCGCGAGCTGGATTTATTGGAAAAGCTGGATCACATGCGGATCGCGCGCGAGTCAATTCAAGATCCGCAGCTCGATGCCACCATTAAGAGCATGGAAACCGCATATCGCATGCAGACCGAGGCGCCCGAAGTCTTCGACATCCGCAAAGAAAGCGACGCGACGTTGAAGCTCTACGGACCGGGCAGCACGGCTCGCGGATGTCTACTCGCTGTGCGGTTGGCGGAAAAAGGCGTCCGAATGGTTCAGGTGTACTACGCGAAAGGCGATCCGTGGGATGCGCACGCCGACATCCAGGCGCATCGAAAGAACGCCAAGGACTCCGACCAGCCTTTTGCTGCGGTGATCAAAGATTTGAAATCGCGCGGACTGTTTAAAGACACGCTGGTAATCTGCGGGTCCGAATTCGGTCGAACTCCCGTGGTAGAAATCGGGGCAGGAGCCGGCGGCGTGCAGAACGGGCGCGATCACAATCCGTTCGGATTTACCATGTGGCTCGCGGGTGGGGGCGTGAAAGGCGGCATGACCTACGGCGCGACGGACGAGTTTGGTTTCAAGGCGATTGAAAAACCAGTCCATGTCCACGATTTGCACGCCACCGTGCTCTACTTGCTGGGCATCGATCACACCAAACTAACCTATCGCTACAGTGGCCGAGATTTCCGCTTGACCGACGTTGCGGGCAACGTGATCCACGACATCATCGTCTAGCAATCTGGCTCGACAATCGGGCGTAACATTCCGCGCTCCTAGTGGGTCCAACGGGCAGCCATGGCTGCCGTTACAGAGAACCTCTGCCTCCAGGAGCAACTAACCGCATTCGCCACCGATGTTCGTGAGGGTTTGTCGAAGCCGCAAAAAGAACTTCCAGCAAAATATCTTTACGACGAAATCGGCAGCGCGCTCTTTGAAGCCATTACGGTGCTGCCCGAATATGGCTTGACGCGCGCGGAAGGGCGGCTGCTCCAGCGACATTCGGAGGAAATCGCACGCTGGCTTCCGGCGCACGTTGTGGTGGCGGAATTAGGGAGTGGCAGCGGGCGCAAAACGAAACCAGTTTTGGAGGCGATCGCTGCACTGCGCGATACGATTCGCTATACCGCGATCGATGTGTCGGGCGCTGCGTTGGATTCCTGCTGCAGCCAATTAAACAGCCTGCATGGCGTGGATGTGCGCGGCTTGCAACGTCCATACCTGGAGGGCTTGGCTGAAATCTGTGGCCGCCGCCGCGGGGATGAGTCGCTGCTGGTGCTTTTTCTCGGCAGCAGCATCGGAAACTTCAGCCGGGAAGAAGCGGTTCAATTTTTAACCAGCGTACGCAGACGTCTGCATCCAGGCGATGCCTTTTTGCTCGGCGCCGACCTGGTCAAGTCTCGCGCCGCGCTGGTCGCTGCTTATGACGACGCCGCGGGAGTCACCGCTGCATTTAACCTGAATCTGCTGGGGCGCATCAATCGTGAGTTGGGCGCCAATTTCGACTTGCGGAATTTTCAACACCAGGCCCGCTGGTGCGCGGGTGAACGGCGTATCGAGATGCACCTGCGCTCCGCAAGAAACCAAACGGTAGAGATCCCGGATGCCGGATGCCAGGTATATTTCCAGGAAGGCGAAACCATTTGGACAGAGTCATCGCACAAATTCGAAACGTCGGAACTAACGCAGCTTGCCGGACAGACGGGATTCATCAGCGTCGCTCGCTGGGTGGATAACCAATGGCCGTTCGTGGAGAGTCTATGGATCGCGTAACCACTCAAGTTTCAACTGCTGTCGACCTCCGATTGCTGGAGCAGAAGGCGGCACGGCTGCGAATCGATTCCGTGCTCTCGACCACGGAGGCAGGCAGCGGACACCCGACCAGCTGCGCCTCCTGCGCTGAAATCATGTCCGCGCTCTTTTTCTCGGTGATGCGCTACGATCCAAAAGATCCGAGCAGCCCGGGCAACGACGTCTTCGTGCTTTCCAAAGGTCACGCGGCTCCCATTCTTTATGCGTCTTGGGCGGAAGCCGGCTTGTTCCCGCGCGAGAAACTTCTGACTCTTCGTAAAATCGATTCTGACCTGGAAGGGCATCCCACTCCTCGACTGCCCTTTGTTCCGGCAGCCACGGGATCCCTCGGCCAAGGATTATCCGTTGGAGTGGGCATCGCACTGGCCGTGAAGCAGCTGGAAAGGTCCGATCAGCGCGTTTACGTTTTGATGGGTGACGGAGAATCGGCGGAAGGTTCCATCTGGGAGGCCGCGCAATGGGCCACGTTGCATGGGCTGAACAATCTCTGCGCAACCATCGATATCAATCGCTTGGGCCAAAGCCAGCCGACCATGCTCGAGTGGGACTTGCAAACCTACGAGAATCGCTGGGAGGCGTTCGGTTGGCAAGCATTACGCGTGGACGGCCATAGTTTGCCGGATCTGCTGGCGGCCTACGAAACGGCCCGCGCCACGACAGATCGTCCCACGATTGTTTTGGCGGAAACCGTGAAGGGTAAGGGATTGGTTGGAATCGAAGGCCTGGAAGGCTGGCACGGAAAGCCGTTGGACAAAGATCTGGCCGGCAAAGTTGTGGCCCAGCTCGAGCAGCAACTCAATGGCGCGAACGAACAGTGGAAGCCGAATTTGCCCGAGCCGCGCGATGGCCACAAGCAGGACACAAGTGCATCCGAACCGGAAAGCCCCCCGTATGCGATCGGCGGCAAGGAAGTCGCGACACGAAGAGGTTTCGGCGATGCTTTGGCGGCGCTCGCGAAAGCAGATCATCGAGTGGTTGTCCTGGATGGCGACGTGAAAAATTCCACATACACGGAGGAATTTCAAAAGGCCGCACCGGATCGCTTCTTCCAGGGCTACATCGCGGAGCAAAACATGGTGGGCGCCGCCATGGGATTAGCAGCGCGCGGGAACGTTCCTTTCGCAGCCACTTTCGCGTGCTTTCTGACTCGCGCCTACGACTTCATCCGCATGGCCGCCATCAGCAAGCTGAACATCAAACTGGTAGGGACGCATGCAGGTGTTTCGATCGGCGAAGATGGCCCGTCGCAAATGGGCCTGGAAGATCTGGCGATGATGTGCGCGGAACCGGATTTTACAGTTCTTTATCCGTCGGATGCGACCAGCGCATGGAAGGCAACGGAGCTGATCGCCGGGCATTCGGGTCCCTGTTACCTGAGAACTTCGCGTCCTACCTCGCCCATTCTTTATGGACCGTTCGAGCGTTTCCGGATTGGAAAAGCGAAAGTTTTGCGGACCAGCGATCAGGATCGCGCACTCGTGGTCGCCGCGGGCGTGACGGTTTTTGAGGCTCTCGCCGCCTATGACCAACTCTTCCAGGAAAATATCCCGATCCGTGTGATTGATCTCTTCAGCGTGAGACCCATCGATAAGGAAAAGCTGAACGCATCCGCACTCGCCGCCGGGCGAATTGTGATCACAGTGGAAGACCATTACGAACATGGCGGAATTGGCGACGCGGTAGCGGCGGCGCTGTCAGAGGAAAATGTGCGAATCATCAAGCTCGCGGTGCGCGAGATTCCGCATAGCGGCAAGCCGCAAGAGCTGTTGGATAAGTTCGGGATTTCCGCCCGCCACATCGTAGACGCAGTCAGGAAAGCAATCGCCGTGCGATCCTGAAATGAGTGCGATACGACGCGATTCTTTTCGATTTCGATGGCGTACTGGTAGACAGCGAGCCCGTTCACTTTGAGTGCTGGCTGGAGATTTTGGAATCCTTCGGCATGCGCATGGATTGGGAGACGTACAGAATCCACGGAATCGGCGTCTCCGACCGCGCGCTGATGACCATGCTGTGTGAACAGGCCGGGCGTCCGCACGAAGTGGACCGGCTATTGGCCGAATACCCGCGCAAGAAGGAAATGTTCCGCAGCCGGATGTTGGAACGCCAGTTGATCCCGGCGCAGGTGCTCAATCTTCTTCCGGAATTGCGTGCCTATCAATTGGCCGTGGTTACGTCGAGCGGTCAAAGTGAGGTGGAACCGCTGCTGCGCGATGCGGGTATCCACGGTCTGTTCAACACGGTGGTGTATGGCGGAGATGTGAAACAGCTCAAACCCGCTCCCGATCCTTATCTCCTCGCGATGAAAAGACTTGAGGCACGGACCGGGCTGGTCCTGGAAGATTCCGACGCTGGCGAAGCAAGCGCGCGCGCAGCCGGCTTGGATGTGCTGCGTGTCAAGTCGCCGCTCGATTTGCCGGAACTGCTGCGGGACCAGGTTCGCTGAATCTGCGAAAATACAGTTTCGCATGTTGCTCAAGATCGCATCCCTGGCGGTTGCACTCGCTGCCGCGAGCCAACTCCCCGCCCAGAGTCTTCCGAGCCACGTTCCGCCGAAACGATCCTCGCAAATCCAGAACGGATTCGGAATTAATTCCGATCTTCCGCGACTTCCTTACCTGCCCTGGAATCGCTGGTGGTGGACGCGCATGTTCGATGCCGGCGTGAGTTGGATTCGCATTGGCCAATACGAGAACAGCTCCGACCCCACCAGTTGGGATTGGGTGGAACAGAAGCGCGGCGTCTACGCGATCGCGCAGGAAGTGGACGACTACGTGGACTCGCTGATCGAGAACAACGTCAAGGTTCAGATCCAACTGATGTACGGAAATCCGATGTACACGTCGCTTTCGGGCGTCAAGCCGGATCAGATCACGCCCGCGCCCGGCAGTTTCCACAACGATGACCGGAGCATGAACTCCATCTTCTGGCCGCCCACGACGCCGGATCAGATTGCGGCATTCCTGCGCTACGTGAAGTGGATGGTGAATCACTTCAAGGGACGCGTACATTACTACGCATTGTGGAATGAGCAGGACATCGGGTATTGGAATCCGTGGGGCAATCCGGAGGATTACGGCAGGCTGCTCGCGGCGTTTATTCCCGCGGTCCACGAGGCGGATCCGGAAGCCAAGGTGATTTATGGCGGGCAGGCGGATCCGGTGAGCAGTTGGGCCAAACGCGCGCTCGACGTTTGCAAGTGCGGCGCGGGGATCGACGTATTTGCATATCACACGTACCCGGGGTACGGACAGAATATGAATCCCGAATCGATGGATGGGGGCGCCTATGACGCCGATTCGCCGGCCAAGCTGCGCGCGCTGGTGCGCAATTATCCTGGCGTCCGAAAGAACATTGAGTTTTGGGATGACGAGTTCAATTCGATTGCCAACTGGACAGGTTCGGACGAATCGGTGCAAGCAAAGTACGTCCCGCGCGGGATTCTTTACAACCACGCGGCTGGAGTGAAGACGTTTGTTTGGCTGCTTGCGCCTGGCGTGGATGGAAACGAGTTCGACGACTTTGGCTTCCTGCACGGTCTGCGCAATCTTCCGGACGATTTTGCTCCGCGGCCCGTTTTTTACGCCTTGCAAAATACCAACGCGCTTTTCGGCGATACGCAGCTGGACCCCGCGATCACGATTCAAGCGCCGGACGCGCCGTTACTACGCCGCCAGGAACGCGCGAAGCTGCTGCGGTATGGATTCCGCAACAAGAACGGGAAGGCGATCGTCGCTTACTGGATTGCAGCGCACAGCGTAGCCGGTAGCGAATTTCCTCCGCTTACGGTCGATCTGACGTTAGGAAATTCGGGCATACGACAGCCGGTGCTGGTGG
>DATGIH010000454.1:0-32194 GCA_035295865.1 Bryobacteraceae bacterium | reverse complement strand
AGCAGAAAGAGAAATGCGATGAAATATCCGGCGCGGTGATCGGGCAGAAATCCGCCGCCCTTCACGAATTCCACGCCCCAAGTGAACGCGAGCACCGCAGGTGCGATTCCAAATGTTATGACGTCGGCGAGAGAATCCATTTCGCGGCCGAAATCGCTAACGGTGTTAGTCATTCGGGCGATACGGCCGTCGAGTCCATCAAGAACAACAGCGACCCCGATAGCTTTGGCGGCGACTTCGAAGTGCGGGTTGCTGCCGAGATTTCCGGAAGCGCCAAACAGAGCGCCCTCAATGGCGCGGATGATGGCAATGAATCCGAGGAAAATATTGCCGGCGGTGAAGAGAGTGGGGAGTGCGTACGCCGCACGGCGAGGACGGCGCGACGGAGAGCGCGGATCGATGAAGCGCTGTTTGAAGGTGAGCCGTGCCATGATCAGACCTCTCTCCGGCGCGCAACGATGCTGGATCCGCCAGCCACGCGATCGCCGGGCTTCACGGTAATTTCCCATTCGGGCCCGAGGAAGATGTCGACGCGCGAGCCAAACTTGATGAGTCCGACACGCTCGCCTTTGGCCACCTGGTCGCCGGGTTTCTTGTAGCAGACGATGCGGCGCGCGATCAATCCGGCGATTTGCGAGAAGCCGACGCGGGTGCCTCCGCCTTCGATGGTGAAGGTGTTGCGCTCATTTTGCGAACTCGCAACTTCGCGGCTGGCGAGCAGGAACTGGCCCTTTGTGTATTCGATGTTGGTGATGGCGCCCCCGATGGGCGCACGGTTCACATGCACATCGAAGACGTTCAGGAAAATGCTGATGCGCGAGGAGGAGCGATCATCCGTGCGCACGGCGACGACTTTTCCGTCGGCTGGGGAGACTGCGACGGCACCATCAGGGATGTTGCGATCCGGATCGCGGAAAAAATAGAGACAGAAGGCGGCCAATAGGAATAACGGAATGCCGAACGCGGGGCGCGTGAGGTACCACACCGCCGCGCCGCCGGCACTGAAGGCGAGCGCATAGTAGATCCCGTCGATCACCATGGTTATTCCTATTGTAGCGAGGTGGGCTTGAAGTCGAATACAAGGAATTCAAGAAGGGGCGCTGCTCGCCCTGAAGTCGCGGGAGGTGGTGGCGCGCTTCGCGTGTGGCGTTTATGGAGGGGTGTTGCGGAAGGATACGACGCATCTCGCGATTTTTGTGTCGGGAGGTGGGTGGTGGCTAAGCGGCTGTGGGCGTGGGTTTTGTTTTGACGGGGAGGGCGGAATGACGCACTCATTTTCAAGATGCGTCATAGCCGGAGTGGTTGTGGGCGGGTGGGAGAGATTGGTGGCGTGATCCCGGCTATCCATTTGGTTACAGCTTAACGGCGACCTTCGCGGTTGTGAAGCTGTGCGGATATAAGTCACTGGATTCGCGCCCGAAATAACTTGCGGTGAATTGTGATGGAGTAATATTTCTATAGGTTCCGGCAGGCCCGCGCACGGGAATTTACAAATGAGTAGACTTGTGCGTATTTTTGTTCTTATCTCCTTCATTTCGTGCGCGTACGGACAAACGGCGCAACTCTCCGGCGTTGTCCGGGATCCATCGCAAGCTGCGGTGGCCGGTGCATCGGTCACGATCCGCAACGATGAAACTGGGGTGGAGCGCGCCGCGGTTGCCAATGGTGAAGGTATCTACGATTTTCCTTTTCTCGCGCCGGGGACCTACAGCGCTACAGTTCAGGCTCCCGGATTTCGTGCGCAGCAGCGCACTGGCATAAAACTGGATGTCGCGCAAACGGCGCGACTGGATTTTGCGCTGGAATTAACTTCCGTCGGCGAGTCGGTGAGCGTCACTTCCGCTGCACCGCTGCTGCAGTCCGAGTCGGCGACCGTCAGCACGGTAATCGATCGAGATCTCATTGACGTTCTGCCGCTGAATGGGCGAAGCTTTCAATCCCTGATCGCGCTGACGCCCGGCGTGGTGATGACCAAGGCTACTTTCGGCGAACAGGGACAATTCAGCGTCAACGGGCAGCGCGCGAACGCTAACTATTTCACGATTGATGGCGCGGGGGCCAATATTGGAGTGAGCGCCGGATTGACGCTGGTGCAATCGTCTTCCGGGTCGCTGCCGGGACTTGGGGCCAACGGTGGAACCAACACGCTGGTGGCCGTGGAAGCGATGCAGGAGTTTCGGGTGCAAACATCCACGTACGCGCCGGAATACGGCCGGACTCCGGGAGCGCAGATTTCGATTGTCACCCGCTCGGGCACGAACCAACTGCACGGGTCCCTGTTCGATTTCTTCCGCAACGATGCACTGGACGCGAACGATTGGTTCGCAAATGCCAACAACCTGGTGAAGCCGGAACTGCGTCAGAACGATTTCGGCGGCGTGTTGGGAGGCCCGGTTTTCGTCCCCAAGGTGTATGACGGCCGCAACCGGACGTTCTTCTTTTTCTCCTACGAGGGATTGCGGCTGCTCCAACCGCAGGTGGAGTCGACGGATGTTCCGTCGCTCGAAGTCCGGCAGCAGTCGCCGGCCAACATCCAGCCGTATCTCAACTCCTTTCCTCTGCCCAATCGTCCGGACACGAATTATGGCTTTGCGCCGTTTGTGGCTTCGTTTTCGAACTCGAATATGCTGGATGCCGCGAGCCTTCGCGTGGATCATTCCGTCGGCACACGGCTCACGTTGTTTGGACGCTACAATTACGCGCCTTCGAACACCACCGCGCGGCTTTACGCGCTGAATAATCCAACCGATACTGTCGCCAACACCTCGACCTTGACGCTGGGTGCCACTTGGCTCATTACGCCACGGCTGACCAACGAGCTTCGGCTGAACTACAGCCGCACCACTGGCGACAGTTTCAGCACTTTGGATAGTTTCGGCGGCGCGACGCCCCTCAGCCCTTCGCTGTTCTTTCCGCCATTCGCGGATCCGAATAATTCTTTCGGCGGATTCTTCCTCACCGGCGGTGTGGATTCAAGCTGGTACCTGGGTAAGAACGTCTCGAACACGCAGCGGCAGTACAACCTGGTGGACACATTTTCATTCATTCTGGGCTCGCATCAATTGAAGTTTGGCTTGGATTACCGCCGGATCGGTACTTATAACGGACCGCGCGCGTACGATCAGTTCGCGTACTTCACCGGGGCCACGGGCGCAACGTCCGGGCAATCGTCCGAAGTGGTGATCGACGCGCAAGATCCAGGCTCGATCCTGTTTCGAAATGTTTCGCTGTTCGCGCAGGATGCGTGGAAGATCACGCAGCGGCTCACGCTGACCTACGGGCTACGGTGGGAGATCAATCCTGCGCCGACCGGCGGTCCCAACCATCCGCTGTATACGTTCACCGGGTATGAGAACCCGAGCGAGATTCAACTCGCGCCGGTTGGAACTCCGCTGTATAAAACCACCTGGGCCAACTTTGCGCCGCGCGTGGGCGTGGCTTACCAACTTTCGCAGACGCCGGGGCGCGAGATCACGCTGCGCGCCGGTTTTGGCATGTTCTACGATCTCGGCACCGGAATTATCGGGCAGGCCGTGAGCAGTTTTCCTTACTACCGCACAACCGCTTATTACGATGGCATCTTTTTTCCGCTGCCCGCCGCGGCCGCGCAGCCTCCGCCTTTTTCAATCAATCCACCGGTGGGATCTATTTACGGCGCGGTGCAGGGTTTGAAGCTGCCGGTGACTTACGAATGGAACATCGCGATGGAGCAGTCGCTCGGAAAGAACAATGCGCTGTCCGTTTCCTGGGTGGGCGCGGCCGGCCGCAATCTGCTGCGCCAGGATTATTTTGTGGACCCGAATCCGAACTTCACTTACGTTTACCTGCTGACGAACAGCGGGTTTTCGGATTTCGAATCGCTGCAGACGCAGTTCCAGCGGCGGCTGGGGCATGGGCTGCAAGCTTTGGCTTCCTGGACGTGGTCGCACTCGCTGGACAATGCGTCGAACGATACGTCTTCGTATCTGAAAGCGATCATCGTGAATCCGTTGCGAGACCGGGGACCGTCGGACTTCGACATCCGGCATGCTGTGTCGGCGGCGTTTTCTTACGACGTGAAGTATCGCTGGCTGCGCGGCTGGGGTTTGGACGGCGTTTATACGTTCCGCACGGCCACTCCGGTGGACATTACTTATACGCGAGACCTGGGCTACGGGCCGTTTAGTTTCCGGCCGGACCGCGTGCCCGATGTGCCGTTGTATATAGACGATCCGAACGTGGCTGGCGGGCGGCGGTTCAATCCGGATGCGTTCGTGCTGCAAAGCAGTTATCCGGGCCGGCAGGGGACGCTGGGCCGAAACGTGATGCGCGGGTTTCCGCTGGATCAGTTGAACTTCACGGTGCGACGCGAGTTTCATCTCGTGGAACAGGCGAAATTGCAATTTCGAGCCGAAATGTTTAATGCGTTGAATCACCCGAGTTTCGCGGATCCGATTGGTTTGCTGCGGAGCCCGCAGTTTGGGCAGTCCGTGCAGATGTTAGGGCGCGATCTGGGACAGGGCGGCGTGAATGCGGGGTTGAATCCGCTGTACCAAATCGGGGGATCGCGGTCGATTCAGTTGGCGCTGAGGATGGTGTTTTAAATGAAGCTAAACGATGGCAATGGTGGGGCAGCCAATCCTGGCTGCCGCCGGTTTTCAGCCGGCGTTTGCCGGGTGGCGAACAGCCGCCTCGAAAGGCGGCTGCGGGCACGATTGCCCGCCCCACTTTTCAGGAAAGTTGGACTGGTGGTTCTCATGTCCGCGCTGCGATGCGGTGCTGGAATCACACCTTACTTTGAGCCGAACGTGGGGCAATCGCACGCGAGCGTTCAGTTTCTTTCGCGCGGTGTTTATCTTGGATCCGACAGGGCGGCGATTCAGACAGACGATGACGGGCCGGTGGTGATGACATTGAGCGGCGCCCGCGTGGTTCGCGCGGAGGGGCTGGATTTGCAGCCGGGGATCACGAGTTATTTTCTAGGAAATGATCCTGGCAAGTGGCGGTCGGGCGTTCCACACTATGCTCGGGTTCGGTACAGAAATGTTTATCCGGGGATCGATGTTGTTTATTACCACAACCATGACGGGCGGCTGGAATACGATTTCGTGGTGCGTCCCGGTGCGGACCCTGGTGCGATTCGCCTCTCTTATAATCGGCCAGTCCGGGCGGATTCAAATGGCGATTTGCTGATCGCTGGGGTTCGGCAGAAGCGTGCGAGAGTTTTCCAGGATGGGCGCGAGATCCGCTGTGATTATGCGATCGCAGGCACTGGAGCGGTGTCGCTGGCGCTCGCTTCTTACAATCGCAACGAAATTCTGACGGTCGATCCGGTGTTGGAATACTCAACTTACTTGGGCGGGCCCGCGTTCGAATCGGGAACGGCCATTCAGGTGGATAGCAGCGGAAACACTTACATGGCGATCCTGGAGCGAGCGCCGGCGAATCCTGCGCTCAATCCATTTCAACAAACCGGCGGCGCGTTCTATGCAGCGTTTGTCGTCAAGTTCGCGCCCGATGGAAAATCGATTATCTATTACGCCTATGCGGGAGGCACGGCGGACACCTATGCGTTTGGGTTAGCCGTTGACGCCGCCGGCAACAGCTACTTGACCGGCGAAACGCAGGCGTTGGATTTTCCCACGAAGAACGCGCCACAGCTGCATTATGGCGGCGGTTTCTCCGACGCGTTCGCCACAAAGATTTCGGCGGATGGCCTGTCGATCGTCTACTCGACTTACCTGGGCGGGCTGCGCGGCGATTCGGCAAATTCAATCGCGGTGGATTCGAGCGGGCGAGCGTATATCGGCGGCGACACCAATTCGCCGGATTTTCCGATCCGGAATGCACTGCAGCCTCACACAACAGGCAGCCCGGGTTTTCTAACGAGGCTTTCGGCGGACGGCAGCAGCTTCGACTTCTCCACCTTTTATGGCGGTTCCAATTTGAGTGGAGTGAACGGAGTAGCGTTAGACGCTGCAGGCTATGTCTACATCACGGGCATAACCACGTCGCCGGATTTCCCGCTCAAAAACCCGTTCCAGAGTACAGGGAGTGCATACATCGCGAAGCTGACCTCTGCGGGGGACGCAATGGTCTACTCAAGCTACTTAGGGGACCGAGCATCGATTGGTTGGGGCGTAGCAGTGGATCGCAGCGGAGCCGCCTTCGTTTTCGGAAATGCGGGAAGCGGGTTTGTCACCAAGAACGCTTTTCAGGCCTCGTTCGGCGGAGGCGAGTCGGACTTGTTTCTGGCGAAGGTCAGCGCCGATGGATCCGGTTTGGAGTTTGCCACGTACCTGGGGGGCTCAGACGCTGAATATCAGAATCAAAGCACCTTGGCGGTGGACGCCGCGGGGAATGCTTACGTCACTGGCTGGACCTTTTCGAAAGATTTTCCTACCAAGGACTCGCTGCAAGAGTCGACGGTGAGCGGCGGCGTGGCGGACATTATCGTGGCCGAGTTCTCGGCGGACGGCAAATTAGTTTATTCCACGTTGCTGGGCGGGCACGGCGACAATCGAGGCGGTGCGATCGCGGTTAGCGCCTCTGGGATCGTCAACGTGACCGGGTCCACGCACGCGACGGACTTTCCGCTGAAGCAGCCTTTTCAATCGGTCTATGGCGGAAGTGGAGATGTTGTCTTCTTCAAGCTGGCGCCTGCGAGTGCGCCGGCATCTCCGTTCGCGGTTTCGCCGGGATCGCTGCCGTACAATTACGTAATTGGGAGTTCGCTGCCTCCTCCCAAATCGGTGTCGGTCTCCAGCACCACGGCAGCGCAGTCATTCACGCCGGTTTCGACCGCGTCCTGGTTGAAGGTAACAGGCGCGGGGACTGCTCAGCTCACTCCCGCCACGTTGCAGGTTTCGATTGATCCCACCGGATTGACGGCTGGACCGTATTCCGGCGCGATTCAGATTGATGCTTCCACTAGCGTTCAAGTTGAGCTGAACGTATACAATCCGGGTCCGACGCTGACGGCGCTTTCTCCATCGACACTTGCGATTGGGTCAGCGGGAATCACGATTACGCTATCCGGAAACGGCTTTCAGCCGACAGCCACGGTTCTGATGAACGGACAGACGTTGGCGTCGGGCGTGAAAGTGATCAACGCGACAACGATTCAGCTTGCTTTAGACAAATCATTCTTCGGATTGGCGGCGTCGTTGATCGTGACGGTTCAAAATCCACTCTCGGCGCCTTCGAACGCGCTGACCTTGACGGTCGGTACGCCTGCGCCGACCATCGATGGCGTGACAAATGGTGCGAGCTTTGCCGAAGGCGCCATTGCTCCGGGCGAGATCGCTACGCTTTTTGGGGGCAATCTGACGGCGAGCACGGGCGTACAGCTTGTTTCTTCTGTTCCGCTTCCGAAGCAGTTTTTGAATACGTCGGTGATGATCAATGGGTCGGCTGCGCCGCTGTTCGCCGTGGACAACGTGAACGGGCAGCAGCAAATTAATTTCCAGGTTCCTTGGGAGTTAGCTGCCGGATCAACTGCCAGTGTTGTGGTGGAGAATAACGGGACATCGAGCGCTCCGCTGCGTGTGCCAGTCTCGGCGGCGCAACCTGGGATCTTTAACTACAGCTCCGGGGGCCAGACGTTCGGGGCTATTCTGCATGCGAATTTCCAACTGGCCGACTCGGGGCATCCGGCGAAGGCCGGAGAAATAGTGCTGATCTATTGCACGGGGCTGGGAGCGGTTTCGTCTCCGCCTGCAGATGGGGCGGCGGGGAGTGGACAGTTGAGCAAGACTCAAGCGAGCGTGACGATGGGTGGAGTGGACGCGCCGTTTAGTTTCAGCGGACTGGCGCCGGGATTTGTTGGGTTGTACCAGGTGAATGCCGAGGTGCCTGCGGGGCTCGCGCCGGGAAATCAATCCGTACTTCTTTCAATCGGCGGGTCAACAAGCAATACGGTACTGCTGCCGATCCAATGAAACAGGCGTGGATCACGGGCCGGGATCGCCGCCAGTTTCAAGAAGACGGTTACATGGTGATCCGCGGCGTGGTACCTGTTCCATTCGCGGAAAGAGCCGTTCGCGATATTGCGGCGTTTGTGGGCGCGGATCTGCGCGACTGCAGTACGTGGTACAACAGTCCGCCATGGCTGGATGGAGTTGTTCCGCTGCATCACGCTCAGTCGCTTTGGGACATTCGGCAGTTGCCGAGTTTATACGAAGTATTTACGGAATTTTTCGGAACACCGCGTCTGATGGTGGATATCAATCGGTGCATGTTTCGGCCGCCGGTGCATCCGGAGCGTCCGGGTCACGGCGAGGCCACGATGCATTGGGATGCAGATCCCAGGCCGGCAGAGGAAGCTACGCTGCAAGCTGTGATTTTGTTGAGCGACGTCCGGCGCGATGGTGGAGGTTTCCACTGTATTCCGGAGATCTATCGCGATTTGGATGGCTGGCTGTCGCGGAACGCTCGCGGCGACGACTTCAACTTTTTGGAACCTGGATTGAGCCACGGGAAGACAACACAAGTGGAGGGCGCGGCGGGCGATATCATTTTGTGGTCGACGAAATTGCCGCACGGGAGCGCGATCAATTTATCGAAGCGGCCGAGAGTGGCGATGTTTGTGACGATGCAACCGCCCGGCGATGAAGTGGAGGCGGGCGAATCGCTGCAGCGCTGGTGGCGAACCAAACGAGCGCCCGATCAGTGGAGAGGCATGGTGGGGCAGCTCGATCCGGAGCCGGGTCCGCCGGCGATTCTTTCGCAGCTTGGGATGAAGCTGATCGGGGCGGCGCCGTGGTAACGGCTTCGATGCGGGAGTCCGCGCGGCTGGCGCTCTCGTTCGACGCGCAGCGATTGCAGGCCGATTTGGCGCGGCTCGCGAGCGGCGAATGGACGCCGCACTTCAATCGGGATTTCTTCGAGGGCGATTGGAGCGGGATTCCGCTGCGGGTCTCGCCTTCCGATCGCGGGCTTTATTCCAGTGGGGCTAGCGCGGCGGAAGATTATGCAGGGACCGAGGCGCTGGAGGCTTGTCCGTATTTCCAAGAAGTTCTCGGGAGTTTCGAGTGCCCGCTGAAATCCGTGCGGCTGCTGCGGCTGGCGGCGGGGTCCATCATCCGCGAGCATACGGATGCCAGTTTGGGCGAGGAAGAAGGCGATGTCCGGCTGCACATTCCGGTGGTGACGAATCCGCGGGTGGAGTTTTATCTCGCTGGAAAGCGGGTGGCGATGCAGGCGGGGGATTGCTGGTATCTCGATCTTTCGCTGCCGCATCGCGTGCAGAATTTGGGGGAGAGCGAAAGGGTCCATTTGGTGATCGATTGCGTGTTGAACGATTGGCTGCGCGGGTTGATTGGGAATCCGTTGCCGGAATCGGGCGTGGAAGATGCGCGAACAGGCGCGGCGGCGTTGCAGGCGTTCGCGCCGCAGGTGTTGGACGATGTGAGTTTGATCGAGATCGAAGATCGTGAGGAGTTTTTGCGCGAGGTGGTCCGGCGCGGAAAAGGTCGCGGGTTTGTTTTCACCACTGAAGATGTGAGGGCCGGCGTGCGGGTGGAATGCGCGAATGATCCGGGCGAGGGTTGGATTCCGCATCGCGCGGTGTGGGACGGACAGCATCCGTGGATCGAGTGGTGCTACGTGGGAAGCGCGCGATTCACGGAGCCGTTTTTTCAGGACACGATCGCGGCGGCGATGCGGCGTCCGTTTTCGGCGGGATTTTTCCGGCGGACGCGGCTCGAAGATGACGCAGCCTGGCAAGATCCGGCGGGATTGATTTTTCACATGTCGCGCTGCGGGTCGACGTTGGTGGCGCAAATGTTGAAGGCGATTGAGGGCATCACGGTATTTTCGGAGCCGCCGGTGCTGGATACAGTAGTTCGCGCGGGTCAAGCCGAGTGGGTACGTGCGATGGTGCGGGCGCTTGGGAGCAGACGATGCCAGTACTTCGTGAAGCTGGATTGCTGGCACGTTCTCGATCTCGCGCGGTTTCGCCGGGCGTTTCCGAAGACGCCGTGCATCTTTTTGCATCGCGATTCGGCGGAGGTGCTGGCGTCGCACGCGGCGCAGCCGGGAGAGTGGACGATTCCGGGTTATCTCGACTCCAAACGTTTCGGATTCGACGCTTGCGAGTTGGAGCCGGCCGATTTGGCGGGATATCGGGAGCGCTTGCTAGCTGGGATGCTGCGCAGCGTTGCGGAATCCGGGGAGGAAGTGCGGTGGGTTAACTATTCGGAGCTACCCGCATGGAGTTGGACCGAAATGCCGGCGTTCTTCGGATTGGCCGTGGGCGCAAGCGATTTGGAGCGCATGCGGGAAACGGCGCGGTGGGATTCGAAGCGGCCGGGGATGGCGTTCACTTCCGGCGACAAGAACCGAGCTGGGTGATTTATACGCTCGTGGTAGCGCTCCCTTGCGGTCGCGGTTCGGTTGAGGTTTAGTTGGTTGCGGCTAGGACTTCGCGGGCGCCCATTTTCCGCAGGCAGCGATCGATCCACTGCTTGGTGAGCTTTTCCTGCACGCCGTTTTGCGAAAGGCGGGTGCGGAGGCTGGCGAAATCGACGTGATCCATTTGCTGGTCCTGATTGAAGCAAGAGAAGACCACGGTTTCTTCGCCAGTGATGGGGTCTTTGTGCTGCTGCAGGCATTGCGCGCAGATTTCCTTCATCATGCATTGCATCGGGGAGTTAATGCTGGCAATGGCTTTGTGGCCGTGTTTCAAATACGGCGCGAGGACTCCGTGGCGCGCGCGCTGTACGGCATGCATCATGGCGTCGGAGCCGATGACAACCAGACGGTCCACTAAGCTCAACGGAATTTCTGGCTCATCCAGATCGCCACGCGCGTAGGCAGCGATGGCTTCGACAATGTTGCCGACGAACGCTTTGTCCTGCACGCGATCGGGCGTGAATCCGGGCGCTTCGTCGCAGCACCAGACCACGATGTCGGCCGCTTTTTCGATTTCTTCCACCTTGTAGCGATCGATCAGCTTCTTGTATCCGGCGAAATAAACCGTGCGCGATCCGCTGGCGCGGAGTTGTTGCCCGATGGAGAAGAGCACGGCGTTGCCGAGTCCGCCGCCAACCAATAAAACAGTTTCGCGCGACGGTGTTTCGGTGGGAGTGCCGGTGGGTCCCATGAGGATGACAGGCTCGCCGGGTTTCAAAATACTGCAGAGATCGGATGATCCGCCGACTTCGAGCACGATGGTGGAGAGCAATCCTTTTTCGCGATCGACGGACGCGCCGGTGAGCGCGAGGCCTTCCATGGCGAGCGTGGTTCCGTTAACGCGCGCGGCCAGTGTTTCGTAATTCTGCAAGCGGTAGAATTCGCCGGGCTCAAAGGCGCGGGCGGCCATGGGCGCGCGGACGATTACTTCGACGATGGTGGGTGTGAGGCGAACGACGTCCTTCACCACGGCGCGCAGTTCGTCGTTGAGGCGCGCGGTTAATTCGGATGGCGCGGGATCGGCCGGCGGTTTGGTGGCGAGCAGTCGCGAGACGACAGGGTAGCCTTGCTTGGCGCTGGCCATGGCTTTGACGACATTGCCGGCGAAGGACGGATGCAGGTCGCCGAAGAAGCTGATGCCGCGTCCATCGGGACGCAGCGAAGTCAGCACGCGGACCGCTTTGGGCTTGGCGATTCGTTCCGGATTCACGGGCTGGCCGGTTTCATCCACGGCGCGGAACCAGCGGCCGTCCAACTCAAAATTATCCGGATCTTCACGGCCGAGCACGGTGTTGGGCTGCGTTCCCGCGGCGACCAGAATGGATTTCGCGGGCAAACGCACTTGCTCATCCGTATCGACGAGCTTGCCGGTCGCTTCATCGAACTTACGGCGGATGAGGTGAAGAGCTGCCGCGTGTCCGTGCTTGTCCACTTCTACGGAGTTGGGCGAGAGGCATTCGCTGAAGCGAATTCCTTCCTCGAACGCTTTCCACACTTCTTCGTGATTCAGCGTGTAGCTGGGCGAATCGATCATGCGGCGGCGATAGGCCACCGTGACTCCGCCCCAGGAATTCAGCAGCCCGATGAGATCGGGATCGCGGCCTTCGCGCGCGGCTGCTTCGCGTTCGGCACGGATCGCGATGGCATGCGCGATGAATTCGTCCGAAGTCTCAATCTCTTCCTGGCTCCAATTGACGCGGACTTCGGCTTCGCCTTTTTCATCGACGAGCGTTAGGTAGCGTTGGAGAAACTTCTCCACCTGCACGATGTAGTAAGCCAGCGATTCGGTGGCGGTGTCGATGGCGGTCAATCCGCCGCCGATCACGACGATGGGCATGCGGATTTGCAGATTGGTGACCGAGTCCGTTTTGGCGGCGCCGGTCAATTGCAGCGCCATCAGGAAATCGGAAGCCTGGCGGACGCCGCGCGCGAGGCCATTCTTCATCGGGATGACGGTGGGGCGCCCGGCTCCGGCGCACAGCGCGACATGATCGAAGCCCATTTCGAAAGCGCTGTCGGTGGTCATCGCCCCGCCGAAGCGCACCCCGCCGAACATGTCGAACTCGCGTCGGCGTTCCAGCAGCAGGCGGATTACTTTCAGGAAATTCTTGTCCCAGCGGACGGTAATGCCGTACTCGGCGACGCCACCGAATCCGGCCATCACGCGATTGTCGAGCGATTCGTAGATTTCCTGGATGTCGCGGATGGGGCGGAATGGCTTGCGCTCGCCGAATGTGTCGACTCCGGAAAGATGCTGCGGCAGCGGTTCGATTTTGAGACCGTCGACGCCGACTACGGCATGGCCGTCGTTCATCAGATAGTGCGACAGCGTGAAGCCGGCGGGTCCGAGGCCGACCACCAGAACTTTGTAGCCGCTCGCGGGAAGCGGAAGCGGACGCTCAAAATTCAGCGGATTCCAGCGCGTGAGGAGGCTGTAGATTTCGAAGCCCCAAGGCAGTTCCAGAACATCTTTAAGCGTGCGCGATTCGATTTGCGGGATGTCCACCGGATCCTGCTTCTGATAGATGCAGGCCTTCATGCAGTCATTACAGATGCGATGACCGGTGGCGGCGGCCATCGGATTATCGATGGTGATGACGGCGATGGCGCCCACCGCATTGCCATTCTGCTTGACGACGTTCAGCTCGGAAATTTTTTCATCGAGCGGGCATCCGGCAAGCGTGACGCCGAAAGCGCTCTTCTTGAACTCGCCGGTTTTTTCCTTGAGTCCGGAGGAGCAGCTATCTTTCGCTTGGTGATGGCACTTGATGCAGTAGTGGGCTTGATCCAGCGCTCCGGCGAGATCCGTGCCCGCGTCGGTGAGTTTGAATCCGTGGCGATCGCGCCAACGGTCGTTGGGAAGGCCGAGTGTCGGGACTCCGGCGATCTGCACGAGATCGACGGGAATCAGATGATGCTGGTCCAGCTTGTGCGCGACTTTGAAGAGGACGTCGTGATGATGTTTTCGGATGCCAGCAGGCGAGAGCGCGGCCCAAGCGGCGTAGCGCGCGGCGGTTTGGATGGCCGGTGCGTGATCGGCTTCCGCTTCGAGCCAGCGGCTTACGTGTTGGAAAAAAGACTGCGCGGTGAGAGGCTCACTGAACAGCGATTCCAATTCGGCGGCGAGCGCTGGGCCGTCGATGGCGGCGGCCTGGTCTTTGGTGACGCCCGAGATCGCGCGCTTTTGGATGAATTTTCGTTTGAAGGCGAAGAGCGGCGCGAGCGCGTTGTGGCGGGCCGCGAGAGCGTGAATTTCTTTCGAGATGCCGAAGAGCTCGCCGAGAAAATCTTCAACGTGCGGGGCGAGTTCGATGATGAGTTCGGAGTTATCTTTATCAGCGAGGGTTTTCGGATGTGTGCGGGCGGCCATGAGGCGCGCGTGCAGAGCCGGCGCCGCGGTGGCCAGGTGATGCAGAAAAATGCCGTCGAGGCGGACCAATCCTTCGCGGGCGTAGAGGTCCTCAAAGGGGACGCCAAAGCCTAGCTCGATTTCCGTAGGGACCGCGGACATTCCGTTTTTATGAGATTCCAACAAGATGATGAACGTGACGCCTGGCCGGAATTGCGGGCTCGGGCGGTTAAAGATGTTATGTAACTATTCTAGCAGGCAAGATTCGGAAGAGGCATTTTCAGGGCGTTCACACGAGTGTGAACGCGGCACGCCACGGGCGTGCGCCACACTAGTGGAATTGGATGCCGCGGGCGATGCCCTCCGCTTTCGATTGCGATTCGGCGTAATCAGCGGCGATCTGGGTCGATTGTTGGGGGCCGCAGGTGAATTCGCTGGGGGCGTTGCGCATTTGGACATGGCCGGGATCCGGGATTTCGAGCGTTACAGTGCCATTGTCAGTGGTTACGATGAAGCGGGTGATGGGGCCGCTGCAATCGATCTCGCGCAAGGCGCCTTCCACGTGGCGGATTTTATCACTGGGCTCGATGAACGGATTGAAATCGGCGGTGGCGTGCGGGACACGCGTGGTGGAGAGTTCGGCTCGGCCGTCCTTATTCACGGTGAATTGGACCGCGAGGTCGGTATCGGCGAAGTGCGCGAGTTGAGCGGCGCGGGCGCGCTCGGTTTCCGTGGTGGCATGCGCGGCTGCTTTTTGGGATGCGATGCGAGCTTCAGCGCGGTGATCGGACTGCACTAGCGCATCCGCCATGGCAAGCCAGTAGTTATAGGCGCGCGCGGGCGAGACGTTGCGCATGGCGCGAAGCTGCGCGACCGCAGCGTCGTAGTCCCCGGCGTTTTTTTCGTGTAGAGCGAGTGCGTACCGTGCGTCATCAAAATCCGGCTTCAATTGGATGGCGCGTTCGAGCGCCGGGCGGAGTTCGGCGGCGGGGAGACCGGCGCGATCGCCGAGAATCGCGTACTGGTAGCAGAGCGTGGCGTCTTCGATGCCCAGCGCGATGGCTACTTTCCATTGTTCACGGGCGCGAGCGGCGTCGCCCCGGCGGAGTGCGATGTTGCCGAGCGCAGCGGGTATCGCGGGATCGCGGGGGTTTTCGCGCGCAAGATCGCGGTACATCGATTCGGAGTGATCGAGTTCGCCTGCGGCAAGCAGCATATCCGCCAACATGGCGCGCGATTCGAGTGAGGAAAGCGCGGTGGACGGCTGAACATTCCGGCTGGAGTTTCGGATTCCGTCAAGGGGAACGGGACTGTGTTGAGCCGATGTCCAAGCGCGCAGGTCGCGAGTGATGTTGTCAAGCGATTTTCCGTAGATGCGCGGCAGATCGGCGGGCTCCGCGATGAGTTCCGAGAATTTGGGGGCGTACTCGGGCGAGAGGATCAGCATATCTACCAGGGCCCAGCTTTCTGCGTAGAACATGGCTGCGGCTTCGCGGTTGTCACGGGGCAGGGAAGACGCGAGCACATTTTCCAGGGGAATCCAAGCCCGGCGCTGTAAAGCTTGCTTGCGCGACGGCAAGTCGCCGCCGAGTGAAGATTCGTGCTGGTTGATCCGCACGCTGGAGAAGAACTCGGCTAATCCTTCACTGAGCCAAGGCGGAAATTTCAGTCCGGCGGCATGGAGGATGGCGTGGGCATATTCGTGAGATGCGTTTTGCAGTTGCGCGGCGTCGAGGGTGGAGAGGACGATGTAATCCCGTGAATCCGTACCTACGTATTGCGCGTCGGCGGCGGAGTGCAGTTGATAAGGCTGATAGTCGCGAGCGGAGCGGAAGGCGATCACGCGAACGGGGTGCAGAGTTTCCGCATCCAGGCCTGTTTTTTGAAGATAAAATTCCCGGAGTTGTTCGAACCAAGTGAGGGCGGATTGTGCGGTAGCGTCGGGGGATTGAGAATAGAGATCGAAGTGAGCGCTTCGGGTTAGCTTCCATGCGGCTGGCGGCTGGGCTTGGGCGAAGGCGCAAAGGAGCAGGAGGCAAGCAATCCCGCGAAAACTCATGGAAGGCCTTTGGACTATGGTAGCGGAAAAATGCGGGGACACGTCTGCGATATTCAATGCTGGGATCGAGGTAACGCTAGCCCGGCATGTCCCCGCATTTTATTGGTAGCGCTCCCTGGCGGTCGCGGTTCGGAAAAAGGGAGTTATTGGGCCATTTCCTGGCAGAGGCCAGGGATGCTGCGTTCGAACATTGGGCCGGGTTTCATGCCCAGTTCCTCGAGATTCATGCGCTTGATCGCATCGGCGGCGCCGCCGGCGCAGGCTGCTTTGGCATGGGTGCGCAGCGCCACGATGGTTTCGCGCCACTTGGCGAGATCGGCTTTCTTCGCGACTGGTCCATGGCCGGGAATAACGGTATCGAAGTCGAGTTGTAGTGCGCGCTCGATGGTTTTATCCCATTCAACCAGGCTGGCACCGGCGCTGTAATCGATGAACGGTGCGCCGCCGTTGACGAACAGGTCGCCGGTGTGGAGCACGCGTTCCGAGGGAAAGAGGATCACTGCGTCGCCGTTGGTGTGTCCCCGTCCGACGTGCTTGGCGAGCACTTCCTTGCCGCCAAGAAAAACCTGAGTTTCGTCGGAGAAGGTGATGCGCGGGAGTCCAGGCATTTTTCCGGCCACCATATTGGCGCGCGCGTTCTTGTGGATGATCACTTCCGCCGATGCTGCCATCATGGCTTCGTTGCCGCCCGTGTGATCGCCGTGTTGATGCGTATTCAAGATGTAGCGGATCGGTTTATCGCTGATGCTTTTCACTTTCGCGACGATCTCAGGAGCGTCCTGCGCGAACTTGTCGTCCACCAGCAGGACGCCTTCGCTGGTGGGCAGGGCTGCGACGTTTCCGCCGTTGCCCATAATGACGTAGAGATTGTCGGTGACCTTTTCCATGGTCAGCGGCGGACGCTGCTGCGTCTGCGCCCACACCAGCCAGAGTCCGGCCAGACCGAGCGCGATACCGCTCAGCCGAATCACGATGGCTTTATTCAGAGACATTGCTGGAGTATATCAAGAGCGCTTGCGCGGGTATTCGATCTTTTCCAGAAATAATCCGGAGGCGGGCGCGGTCCAGGCGGCGACGTCGAGACGCGCGTCGCAGCGGCCTTCCAGCAACTGTTCAAAATCGTCGAACGAGATCTCGCCTTTGCCGAGTTTCACCAGCACGCCAACGATGCGGCGGACCATCCGCCACAAGAAATGCGAGCCGGTGATGCGAAAGAGAATCAGGTGGCCGTCCTCTTCGATGGCGGCGTCTTCAATTACGACGATGGTGGATTCGTCGGGGCGCGAAGGGTCCTGCGCGCGGAAGCAGATGAAGTTGTGGCGTCCGGCGAGCATGCGCGCGGCGCGGCTCATCAGCGGGAGATCGAGCGGCTCGCGGATCCACCAAACGTATTTTTTGAAGAACGCGGTGCGGCGGGTGGAGATTTGGTAAAGATAAGTGCGCGAGACGGCGTCGTGGCGGGCGTGGAACTTATCGCTGGTTTCTTCGACGTCGAGAATGCAAACGTCGGACGGAAGGCGTTCGTTCAAGGCGCGCAGAATTTCGCCAGGCGGCGGGAAGGAGCGCTTGCGTGTGGCGCGGACGTGCGCGACCTGCGCGATGGCATGGACGCCGGCATCGGTGCGGCCGGACCCGTGGATTTCGAGGTTCGGGCCCAGGAAATCCTCGGCGGCTTTGCGGAGCTGTCCCTGCACGGTGCGGGCGTTGTTTTGCTCCTGCCAGCCGCTGTATTTGGTTCCGTCGTACTCGAGGGTAAGTTTCCAGGCTTTCAATGTTTCAGTTTACGTGTTTGCACTGATGCTATGATGAGCGTCTCTGGAGGGCTAGCGATGTTCAAAGAGTTCAAAGAGTTCATCATGCGCGGCAACGTCCTGGATCTGGCAGTGGGCGTGATCATCGGCGCTGCGTTCGGGAAGATTGTGTCGTCGCTGGTGGCCGACATCATCATGCCGCCGATCGGCGTCATTCTTGGCAAGGTAGACTTTTCGAGTCTGTTCATCGATCTTTCGGGCAAGGGCTATCCATCGCTGGACGCCGCCAAGAAGGCGGGGGCTGCGACCATCAACTATGGAGTATTCGTCAACAACGTTATCGATTTTCTGATCGTGGCGTTCGTGATTTTTATCGTCGTGAAACAGGCGAACAAGTTGAAGCGGCAACCGGCGGCCGCGCCTCCTTCCACCAAGGAATGCCCGTTCTGCCACACGAACATTCCGATTCCAGCGACGCGGTGTCCGAATTGTACGTCGCAGTTGAGTTAGACGTAAGAAAAATTCGGGGACACGTCTGCGATTTCACGCGTTTGCGGCTTGGTTCGTAGCCAGCCCGAAGTGTCCCCGAATTTTTCCAGATCGTTAGTTGGAGAGCGACGCGACTTTTTGCAGCGCCTCACCAGTCAGGCGGAACAGAGTCCAATCGTCCAGCGGGACGGCACCGAGGCTTTTGTAGAACTCGATGGACGGCGTGTTCCAATCGAGAACGGCCCACTCGAAGCGTCCGCATTTGCGTTCGACGGCGAGCTTTGCGACATAGGCCAGGAGCGCCTTGCCGAGGCCTTTGCCGCGATGCTGTGGTTCTACGAAAAGATCTTCGAGATAGATGCCCGCGCGGCCGACGAAGGTGGAGAAGTTGTGAAAGAACAGCGCGAATCCCACGGGTTCCTCGTTCCAGTAAGCGAGAATGACTTCGGCGACGCGCCGCTCGCCGAATAATCCGGCGCGGAGCAGTTCTTCGGTAGCCACCACCTGATGCGATAGTCTTTCGTACTCGGCCAGTTTGCGGATGAACTCGAGGATCAGCGGGAGATCTTGTTCGACGGCAGGAACGATCCTGATCATTCTGCAATTGTCGCAGTTCGGCCGGGTACGCTACTCTTTCTAAACATGCGAAATTATCTGGATCTTAGTGGCAGAATCGCGCTGATCACCGGTGCGTCGTCGGGCATCGGCGCGGCAGCGGCGGAAGTGATGGCGGATCTCGGCGCGCAGGTGGCCATCGGCTATCACGGCAATCAGAAGGGCGCGGATGAGGTGCGGAACCGAATCGCGAGCGCGGGCGGCAAGGCGATCACGGTGCGCGCGGACGTGCGGAAGACGGGCGAGATCCGCACCATGGTGGAAGCGGTGACCAAGCAGTTGGGACCGATCGATATTTTGATCAACAACGCCGGGTCGCTGATTCAAAGAATGAAGATCCAGGAGCTGACCGAGGAACGCTGGGATGAAATCATGGATCTCAACCTGAAGAGCGCGATGTTGTGTTCGCAGGCCGTGATGCCGGCGATGGTGGAGCGCAAGCGCGGTGCGATCGTGAACATTGTTTCGATCGCCGGACGTAATGGCGGAGGACCCGGGGCGGGAGCTTACGCGACTTCAAAAGGCGCGCTTACGACCTTCACCAAAGCGCTGGCGAAAGAACTCGCGCCGCATGGCGTGCGGGTGAACGCGGTATCACCGGGAGTGATCGACACGCCATTCCACGAGGCTTTTTCAACGCCCGAGATGCTGCGCAATTTCGTGTCGATGATCCCGCTGGGGCGGCTGGGGACGGCGATGGAGTGCGCGACGGTGATCGCGTTTCTCGCGTCCGACGCGGCCAGTTATCTGGTGGGCGAGACGATCGAAGTGAACGGCGGACAGTTGATGCTTTAGGGTTCGCGCGCGAAAATAACTATTTTATTGATTTCGCTGTACGCGCGGGTTTCTTGACCACCACCGGCAATCCGGCCACCAACAGCTCCTCCTTACGGGCGAGCATGCGCTGGCCGAGCTTGACGAAATTCAGATCCAGTTCCTGGGCTTTCGGCAGCATTTCCCGCTCTTCTTCCTTGATGTGATGCAGGACGTTTTCAGCGAGAACGTTGAACTTCGCGTCGAAATGATCGCCGCGGCCATCCATGGCTTCGAGCTCCGCGATCAGGACGTTCGCGATGTGATGCTCCTCGTCCGCCTCGACCATAATCTGTTTTCCCACCCGCTGGCGGACGGCTGGATAGAAGATCTCTTCTTCCAGGGCAGTGTGGATTTTGAGAGCGTTCAATGCCTGAGTGGCGATCTTCGCTTTGGCGCGCCGATCCACCGCTTTTTTGAAACGATCGAACAGATCCTTGATGGAATCGTGATCGTTCTTGAGTAAGTCAATTGCGTCCGGCTGGCTTACCGCGAGGATCGGAGTAGCAGTTGGCGAGAACCAATCGAACATGGACCCACCCATTTAAACCCGGCCCAACAGCACCAGGATCAGAACGATTAGCAGCACTGCTCCCAAGCCGCCTGACGGATAGTAGCCCCAGCCCGAACTGTAGGGCCAGGCCGGTAACACGGCGAGGATCAAAATAATCAGAACGATGAAGAGTAATGGCCGGCTCATGGATTCTCCTAGGCCATGCGATCGAGCATGTATTCGAGGCGCTCGGCGCGCTTCTCGACATCGGACCAGAGCGACAGGAACCGCGCGTCGATATTGGGCTGCGACGCGGAATCCGGCAGGCGTTGATAAAGGCTTTCGAGAACGGATTGATCGCGCTGCAAGCGCATTAACTCGGCCATTACCAGTACGTCCATTCCGCTCGGCGTCATCTGCATCTTTTGCATTTATGTTCTCCTGGTGCCCGACGGCACACACGGGTTGGAAGCAACTCAGCGGCCACAATGGAAAGGGCGGCTAAGTTGTTGCATGGCCGAGCATGAGAGAAGGCGGGGTTGGCGCTTTAGGGCAAAGATTACAATTTGCGAGTAAGTGCGTTACGAGAGGTGTCGACGGGGCGACGGATCCGTTTAAGCAGACGCTGCGACGGTGCGCACGGACTTCTGCTCGGATTCGCCCGCTAAGGCGGGATACACGATTCCTGCGATCGCCGCTCCCACGATGGGCGCTAACCAGAACAGCCAAAGCTGCTGGAGGGCCCAGCCTCCGACAAAGATGGCGGGCGCGGTGCTGCGGGCGGGATTCACCGATAGGTTGGTGACTGGGATTCCGATGAGATGGATCAGGGTGAGCCCGAGGCCGATTGCGATAGGGGCAAATCCCTGTGGAGCGCGGCGGTCCGTGGCCCCCAGGATAATCGCCAGAAACATGAACGTGAGGACCACTTCCGCCGTCAGACAGGCGCTCAAGGAATATCCGCCGGGGGAGTGAGCACCGTAGCCGTTCGATGCGAAACCGGCGCTCAGGTCGAAGCCGGCTTTACCGCTGGCAATCACGAACAGAATGCCCGCGCCCGCGATACCACCGACCACTTGGGCTGCGATGTAGGCGGGCAGTTCGTTCGCTGGAAACCGGCGGGCGACCGCCAAGCCGACTGAAACGGCCGGATTCAGATGACATCCGGAAATGTGTCCGATGGCGTAGGCCATGGTGAGCACCGTGAGCCCGAATGCCAGTGCCACGCCGGCAAAACCAATACCAAGAGCGGGGAACGCTGCGGCGAGAACGGCGCTGCCACAGCCTCCAAAAACCAACCAGAACGTTCCGAGGAATTCCGCGAGAGACCGCTTGGAAAGTGACAGTTGCATAACAACCTCCTTAAGGGTGGAAGAGCCGCTGTTCAGTATACTCCCCGCGACGCCGCTAAGAGTGGCAACGCGGCACGAGCGAGTGCGTGCGCTACGCTAGTGCTGCGACGTGGGCCCGGACACCGGCCGCTAGGCCTTCTAAGCTATAGCCGCCTTCTAGGAGCGACACCAGACGCCCGCCGGCGTGTTTGTCGGCGATTTCGCGCATCACGTTCGTCAGGTCGGTGAAGTCGGCGTCGGTGAGCATGAAGTTGCCCAAGGGGTCGCCGATGCGGGAATCGAATCCGGCGGAGATCAGTACGAGGCCGGGTTTGAAAGATTCCGCCGCAGCCATCAGCTTCTCTTGGAACGCTCCCAGGATTTCCTTGCGTCCGGATCCTGCTGGAAAGGGGCAGTTCATTGTGGTACCTTCGCCTGCGCCTTCGCCGGTTTCATTGGGCGCGCCGGTTCCCGGATACCCGGGATGCTGGTGCGTGCTGAAAAAGAAAACGGAGCTGTCGGAATAGAAAATATCCTGCGTGCCGTTGCCGTGATGGACGTCCCAATCGGCGATCAGGACGCGATCCACGCCGTGTTTCTTCTGAGCGTAGCGCGCCGCGATAGCGACGTTATCGAACAGGCAGAATCCCATGCCGCGAACTGCCGTTGCGTGGTGGCCGGGCGGCCGGACGATGCAGAACGCGTTCTTCGCTTTGCCCGTCAGCACGGCATCCACGGCATTCAGCGCGCCGCCGGTGGCGCGCAGGGCGGCATCGAGCGATCTCGGCGAAATGATCGTATCGCCGGTGCTCAATTCGTGGAAGCCGGTCATCACTTCGCGTTCTACCAATCGAATGTAGGGGCGGCTGTGGCACAGCGCGATTTCGTCTTCGTTGGCAAGACGCGCGTCGAGCCGGATCAGGTCGAGTCCGTCAAGCGCGTGGAGAGCGGCGTCGAATCGTTCAGGGCGCTCCGGATGGGCAGCGCCGGTATGGTGTTCTTTGCAGATCGGGTCAGCGGCGAGCGCTGTGTTCATCTCCCATATTCTAGAAGACCGAAGCTGCCGGCCACCACTTTCGGGCGCTGCGCCGCTTTGTCGCCGGCCGCTGCCGCTGGGGCGGGTTCGAAATCCGCGATGGCGAGATAGACGTTGTGGGTTTTCGAATCGAGCGCCATGGTGCGGGCGCGCTGGACCGTCTTGACCTGTTCGACAACCGAATATTTGTCCGGCGAATCCTCGTGCGCGATGCTGAGCGTGCCGTCGCCGCAGGAGTTAAACACGAACTTGGTTTCCGGATCGAAGGCCGTAGCATCCACGCCGTCGCCGATTTCCGGCGTCGCGACCACTTTACCGGTGTCGGCATTCATCACCGCGACCATTTTGTTGTGGCATCCCGAAAAGATGCGGTGGGACTTGGTGTCCATCGCCATGCCGGACGGCTCCTCGCACGGCGCAAGCGACCAGCGATGTTCGACGGTGAGCTTTTTCGAGTCGATGTCGAACACCATGCTCTTGTCTTCGATGTTGACGTAGACGTGGCCCTTGCCGTCGGCGGCGGCGAATTCGGGCTTGCCTTCGAGCGCCACCGTTCCGGCGACTTTGCCGTCCTTGGCATCGATGGCGGTGGCGTCCGAGCTGCGGCCGTTGAAGGCGAAGACGCGTTTGGAGCCGGGATCGTAGATGATGGCGTCGGGATTTTTGCCTGCGGGAACATCCTCGCCGATTTTTCCGAGGGTCTTGAGATCGAAGATGGTGACGGTGGAGGATTGGCCGTTGCTGATGAATCCGCGATTGAATTCGGGGGCGAGGGCGATGCCGTGAACGCCATGGAGTCCGGTGATGCGGCCGGCTACTTGTCCCGTTTTCGCATCGACCACCGCCACTTCAGCGCCGTGGGAGACGTAGATGCGCGAGTTGGCCGCGTCGGCGATCAGGTAGTCCCAGCCGCCTTCGCCGCCGATGGTGATTTTGCGGAGTTGGTGGTAATTGCTTTGGGCGAACGCCGCGGAGAGGAGGAGCAGAGCGGACAGGTAGCGATGCATCCTGCCATTGTCCAGGGATTGGCTGAAGATTTGGTGAAAGGCTTCCGAACCGCGACCGCTGGGGGTACGCTCCCTTCCGGTCGCGGTTCGGTAATGCGTACTAGAAGCGGAACTGCGCCGAGATCTGAACCAGGCGCGGATCGTGCGCGGTTAACACCTGGCCGAACGTGGTGTCGTTGATGTTGCCATCCGGATTGAAGAACTGCGTGTGATTGAAGAAGTTGAAGGCTTCTCCGCGCAGAGTGAGCGACTGATGCTCGGTGATCCGGATCTGCTTGGATAACCGGAAGTCCGTATTAAGAGTGCCGGGCCCGTGGAACACGTTGCGGCCGAGCGTTCCGTACCGTCCAGCGCCAAAAGCTGCGGAGGCTTTCGAGCCGACACGTGCGAAATTGGGATTGCCAGCGCCGGTAGCGGTGGCGCCGCCCGTACCATCGAAGTACGAATTGAGCAGGCCAAACGAATTATCGCGCGGATCCACGAAGTGCACGGTCCCGCCGATGTAATCCGGCCGGTCATCGCCCGCGCCCGTGAGAGAGCGGTCGCCGCTGTCGATGATGTCGAAAGGCAGGCCGGTCTGCAGCGTCACGACGGTGGAGACGGAGAATCCGCCGAGCACGTGCCCGAGGAATCCTTTTTGATCGCGGAACCATGGGAGCTCGTAAAGCACGCTTCCCACGTAGCTGTGGCGGATGTCGGTGTCACAGTTGCCGCGATCATACTTAGAGCTGAACGGATTCGAGTTGGTGCGCAGACCGGATCCGTTGTCGATGCAATGACCGTAAGTGTACGCGTTGGTCATGGTCAAGCCATACGAGGTCCGTTTGGTCAGACTCAACTGCAGGCTGCTGTAGGATGAGTTGGAGTCGCTGAGCTGGTTCGTGATACCGCCGAAGACCGCACCACCGTAAGCCGCGTCCTGCGGATTGTTGATGTTGTAAACATTTCGAAGGGGCTCGTTTTGGAAAGTAGCGCCGGGCAGCGGCAAGGCTGGGTCTATGTCGCGCCGGTCTTCTAAATGACGGCCTTGGCTGCCCACGAAGCCAACTGATGCGATCCAGTTCTTTGCCACTTCATACTGGACGTCCAAACTGTACTGCATCGCCGAAGGAGTCTGAAATTTCGGATCCATACGGGTGATGCTGACCGGCGCCACAGTGGTGAAGTCGAATTTGTCGCCTGGTTTGGCAGCTTGGAACGGGAATGGATTTTGCGCCAGCGGCGGCGTGATGGTTGCGGAGGAATAGGGGTGCGTCATGTCGGTGGAACCGACCGCGACCACTTGCGCGCCGTAAGGAGCCGCGCCTAGGAACTGCAACGATAGCTCGCTTTCCGGAACGTTATAAAAGATTCCGAAGCCGCTGCGCACAACAAGTTTGCCTTTGCCGGTCGGATCCCAAGCAATACCGAAGCGCGGCCCCCAATTGTTCTTGTCAGGGCTATAAGTGGAGCGGCTGATGCCGGTGTCGCCGGGGAATACCAGGCCGATCGGCGCAGTGGGGAAAACAGTGGACTGTTGTCCGGGCCGGAACGTGCTCACACGGTTGCGCAGTTCTTCCAGCGGATTGCCATAGTCGTAACGTAGGCCGAAATTGACGGTGAGATTTCGCGTCATCTTGAAATCGTCCTGAGCGTAGGCGCTGAAGAACTTGTCGCGATAGCCCTGGCGGTTGGAATTTGACTGATCGTAGAAGCTGGAGATGTAGCCGTTGGCGAAATCGTTAACGGGATCGTCGCCCGCTAAGCCGGGGATCTGTTTCACCAGCCCCAGTTGGGTGGCGGAACCATCAAAGGCAAGATACCCATTGTTGATGAAATCGAAGATCTGGTTCTGTTCGTACGCGCGGTATTCACCGCCGAATTTCATAGTGTGGCGGCCCTTGATCCAAGTAACGCTGTCGCCGTATTGCCAAGTGTTGTCCCGGCGGGCTTGCGGGCCCTGATAGGTGTTGCCGACAGCGATGTTTCCGATGCCGAAGAACGGCGGCCCGGCGGCGCTCGGATCGTCCGGGATAATGCCAGTGAATCCCAAGCTGGCGGGCGTGATGTGATTCTGCGGTTCCACGCCAGGCTGATCGCGACGATGGAAAGAAGCGATCGCTTCATTAATCACCGTGGGGCTGAAGGCGTGCGTGTCGTGCAGAGCCACGTTGTGATAAGTGACAAGATCCAGTTCGCCAAAGCCGGGAAGAGTGACACCCGCTCCAAACGCGAACGGGTTCAGCTCGGTCGACCTCTCGGTGAAATACGAAGCCGAGAAGCTGTTGCGATCGGAGAAATGGTGATCGAGCCGAAGAACGCCCTGATCACGCTGCAGATTATCTTTGGGAGCGCTGGCAAATTCGTTGGTGCCCAAATTCGCGACGGGCACGAGCTTATTGACGACATTTTGCGCCGCCGGAACGCCGCTCGCCAGGATGGCGGCGCGCTCAGCATTTGTGAAAACCTGCGCGGTATTGGTAACGCCGTACACCCGGCGGAAACCGAGATACGACGCGAAAAAGAACGTCTTGTTCTTCCAGATGGGCCCTCCGACGTTAGCGTCGAAATCGTTCAGGTTGAACGGCGGGCGTGAGACTCCCGACTCGTTCGAAATAAAATTGTTCGCGTTCAAAACGGCGTTGCGGAAGACTTCCGTGGCCTCGCCGTGAAACTGGTTGGTTCCGGACTTGATGGTGGACTCAATGATGGCGCCCGAGTCACGGCCGTATTCGGCCTTCATCGCGCCAGTGACAATGCGGAATTCGCCGAGCGCGTTGGGAGAGATCACATCCACCGCATCGGGAACGTTGATTGCCAGATCGTTCGAGTCCGCGCCGTCCAGCATGAAGTTGTTCGATTGCGAGCGCTGCCCGTTGACCGAGAAAGGTCCAACCACGGCGCCGGCGGAACCTGCGGTAGTCATTGAGACGCCAGGCTGCAGCCCGAGCAAGTTCAGAGCGTTACGTCCACCATTGCCGGAGAGCAGAGGAAGCTCGTCGATCTGGGTCATGGTCTGGCCGAGCTGGGCGTCTTCGGTATTGACGGGCGCTGCGGTCGACTCGACAGTGACTGAGGTGTTCACTTCGCCGACCTCAAGCGTCGCGTCCATGCGCAAGGTGCTAGCGACTAACAGGCGCTGTTCGGACAATGTGGTTTTGCGAAACCCAGTCGCTTCCACCGTTATGGTGTACATGCCAGTCGGCAGGTCGACGAAGCGGTAAGTCCCCGTTTCATTCGTCGTCGTATTTGTAGTAGCGGCGGTGCCGGTATTCGTGGCCGTTACTTTGGCCCCAATGATCGCAGCGCCGCTGCCGTCAGAAACATTCCCCGTGATAATACCTGTGGCACCTTGCCCCCATGCCATGGCCGCGATTAACAATGCGGTGGCGAACAGAACGAAATTGCGCTTCCAATGTGTCATTTTTCTCCTCATGAACCCCAAGCGGAAAGCTTGCCCGCTGAAACGTTTATTGACCCTATTATACGGCAGTCTGACGCTCGCACCAGAAAAAAGTTTGTTGTATTTTAAGCAAGTAAAATATGAAACACCGTAGGTTGGGTCCCATGTTTTGTAACATCTAAGATGTCACTTACACCGGTCTGGATTCACGTTTGTAAGCGCAAATTTATCAGGTAGTTGGTGCGTTAGATTCATTACAAAGTGGGCAGTAACTGGTGTTCCTTAAAATGGAACGTGGATCGAGCCGCAATTCCATTTCACGGAGGTTAACCGGAATTGTATTTGTTTAGTCTTAGCCCTTTGTGGCTAACTGGGTATTTTACTTAGTCCACCCAACCGGTGAACTCCGTCGCTGTTGCGGTTCGGTATCGGGAGCAGCTAGCGCTGATTTGCCTTCAGGACTTTCTTGCGCAGGCGAATGGATTTCGGAGTTACTTCCACGAACTCATCGTCGCGAATGAATTCGATGGCTTGCTCGAGATTGAGCAGGCGCGGTGGAACCAGGCGAATGGCTTCGTCGGCCGTAGAAGATCGCATGTTGGTGAGCTTCTTTTCCTTGACGATGTTCACGTTGAGATCGGCATCGCGCGCGTTTTCGCCGACGATCATGCCTTCGTAGACTTCGACGCCGGGCTCGACGAAAATTTCGCCGCGCTCCTGCAGATTGAAGATCGCGTAGCCGGTAGTTTTCCCCGCGCGATCGGAAACGAGCGACCCGGTGGGACGCGAGGAGATGTCCCCCTGCCATTCGATGTGCCCGTGGAAGAGCGAATTCATGATGGCGGTGCCCTTAGTGTCGGTGAGCATTTCGCTGCGCAATCCGATTAAGCCGCGCGAAGGAATGTGGAACTCCAGGCGTACGCGGCCGGAGCCGTGATTTACCATCTTCACCATCTTGCCTTTGCGGCTGCCCAGCTTTTCGATGACGACACCGATGAAAGTTTCCGGGCAATCGATGACAAGAAGCTCCACCGGCTCGTGGGTTTTCCCGTTGATAGTTTTGGTAAGAATTTCGGGTTTGCCCACCATCAGCTCAAAGCCTTCGCGGCGCATCATCTCGATGAGAATGGCCAGCTGCAGTTCACCGCGGCCCATGACTTTGTACGCGTCGGGTCCGCCATGCTCTTCCACTCGGATCGATACGTTGGTGAGGAGCTCTTTGTCCAGACGGTCGCGCAGGTTCCTCGACGTTACATATTGGCCTTCGCGTCCGGAGAAGGGCGAAGTATTGATGGTGAAGACCATGCTGATGGTCGGCTCATCAATCTGGATGTGCGGCAGGGGCTTCGGATTTTCGACGCTGGTGACGGTTTCGCCGATGGTAATGCCTTCGACGCCTGCGATGGCGAGAATATCGCCGGGTTGGCCAAGCGTTTCGTCGACACGCTTCAGTCCTTCGAACGAATAGAGCTTGGTGATGCGCGTGTTGTGATAAGTGCCGTCCAATTTGGCGATGGAAACTTCGTCGCCGTACTTCAGCACGCCGGAAAAGACGCGGCCGATGGCGAGCCGTCCGAGATATTCGCTGTAATCCAGATTCGCCACTAAGAGCTGCAGCGGGGCATCGGGATCGCCCTTGGGCGGCGGAATGTTCTTGAGAATCGCATCGAAGAGCGGGCGCAGATCGCTCGATTCGGCTTCCGGGCTCAGCTTCGCGATGCCCGCTTTGGCGTTGGTGTAGATCACCGGAAAATCCAATTGATCTTCGGTGGCGTCGAGATCGATAAACAGATCGTAGATTTCGTTGAGGACTTCGGGAATGCGCGCGTCCGGCCGGTCGATTTTGTTGATCACGATGATGGGCGGGAGCTTGGCTTCGAGCGCTTTCATCAGGACATAGCGCGTTTGCGGCAGCGGACCTTCGCTCGCATCGACCAGCAGCATGACGCCATCCACGATCATGAGCGCGCGTTCCACTTCGCCTCCGAAATCGCTGTGGCCGGGTGTGTCGACGATGTTGATTTTGACGCCGTGATAATGGACGCCGGTGGTTTTGGCGAGGATGGTGATGCCGCGCTCGCGCTCGAGCTCGTTTGAATCCATCATGCGCTCGACCGTATGTTCGTTGGATCGAAACAATCCGCTCTGGTTGAGCATGGCGTCCACCAGCGTGGTTTTGCCGTGATCGACGTGCGCGATAATCGCGATATTACGAATTGTCTGGTTGTGCTTCTGCGCTTCGCTATGATCAGTAGAGTGAATCAACACTTCGGGTTGCATGGATAATTCCTATCTGTGAACTTCTATGGTCGCACGCCCAGACTCTCCAACTGAAATCGCGCCGTTGCCCACGCCGTTGCCCATTGTGGTGATTGTCGGACGCCCGAACGTAGGTAAGTCCACTCTCTTCAATGCCATAACTCGGACTCGGCGGTCCATTGTGGGGGACGAACCGGGCATCACGCGCGACCGGATTCGCGGCGAAGCCGAGTATTTGGGACGAAAGTTCGCGCTGATCGACACCGGTGGCATTATCCAGAACGACTCGGAGCTGATCCCGAGCCAGATTCTGAAACAGGCGCGCGTGGCTCTGGAGCAGGCGTCGCAAATCATTTTTTTGATCGATGGGCGAACTGAGATTACCGGCGCGGATCGCGATCTGGCGAAGATGCTGCGGCAAGTCGGCAAGCCGGTGACGCTGGCGGTGAACAAAATCGACAGCACGTCGCGCGAAAATCTGGCGCACGAGTTTCATGGGCTCGGATTCAAGGACCTGTATCCGGTTTCGGCGGAACATCGGATGGGTTTGGACGACCTGCTGGAGCACGTGACCAAAGGATTCGCGGTCACGGCGGAGCCGGATACGCCCACGGTGGAGCGGCTGCCGATCAAAGTGGCGATCATTGGCCGCCCCAATGTTGGGAAATCCACGCTGCTGAATGCGCTGGTACGGCAGGAGCGCGCGATCGTCTCGCCGGTGGCCGGGACCACGCGCGACGCGGTGGATGAACGCGTGGTGCGCGACGGCGTGGAGTACGTGTTCGTGGATACGGCGGGCATCCGGCGCAAGGGAAAGACGAAAGCGATGGCGGAGAAGCTGAGCGTGGTGATGGCGCGCCGGCACATCCGTATGGCGAACGTGGTGCTGCTGGTGCTGGATGCGAGCGAAGGAATGGTGGCGCTGGATGCAACCATCGCAGGCTACGCGCATGAAGAAGGGCGCGCGATGATCCTGGTGGTGAACAAGTGGGACGTCACCAAAGAAAAGAAGCAGCGCACATTCACCGAGAACATGCGCGATGAGCTGAAATTTCTGGATTACGCGCCCGCGGCGTTCATTTCCGCGAAGACCGGCATGGGTGTGGATCGGTTATTCGGCATGATCCGCGACGTGTTCAACTCCGCGTCGAAGCGCGTGACCACGGCCGAGTTGAACCGCTTCGTCGAGATGCTGAAGTTCGACCGCGATATCAAGGTTTACTACATGACCCAGCAATCGGTGCGTCCGCCGTCGTTCGTGGTGTTCACGGATAAGGCGAACAACCTGCACTTTTCGACCGAGCGGTTTTTGATGAATCAGTTGCGGAAGCGGTTTGGGTTTGAGGGGACGCCGATCGAAATAAAAACGAAGCGGCGGTAGCGGCGCAGCCGCGCTCGCCGCGGGATTGGGGATTAGGGCTTAGGGATTCGAGGCCGTCTCGGGCTGTCGCCAATGCTGCTCAACGAGAAACGAGAAAACGAGAAACGTTTTTTACTCGGGCGACGCTTGGGCTCGAGCCCGTTTCATCGGGGCGCCTACCGGATTTGGTTCGCGCACTTGTACGGTTTCCGGTTCGGCGCCGAATTTCGCTAGCAGGGCGTAGACCAGGAATCCAACTACGAAGCTGTAGACCACGGCCGGCTGGCTGTACTCTTTCACTGCTGCCGGGACTGGGAGGAACGGAATGATTCCGACCAGGAATCCGAGGGCCCAGGCGCCGTATCCGGCCCAGTTGATGCCCTGGCGCGGGCCGGCCCATTTTCTTCCGGAGAAGATGTAGTCCGCCGCCATGGCGCCGCAGATGGGGCCGAAGGATGCGCCGACGATTTGGAAGAACGGAACGAGATTGGCTGCGACTCCGGTAACGGCGAGGATGATTGACACTACCACGCCGGTCATGGTCGACGACATGCGCGGGACGCCGGGGATCATGGTGGAAAAACTGTTGCCCGCGATGAAGGCGCAGAAGCAGGCTGGAGCGATGGAAGCGAGAGCGAAGAGGAAGAATGTCGCGCTGGATAGCCAGCCACCGATGGACCCGATGACGGCGCCGTAATCCCAGCTTGAGAGCGACGGGTCCAAGCCTTTCGCGCCTGCGACTGCGAGAAGCGGCAATCCGCCAGCGTACAGGATGGGCAGCGCTATGCCGACCAATCCGCCGAGTTTCACGTCCGATGCGTTGCGGCTGTTCATGCCGAAATCAGCGCCGGCGGCTCCGGCAGTCGCGAAGAATCCGATTACGATTGCGATCAAAGTGTCGAACGCGAGAACCGGATTGGGATCGGGCACGGTGTATTTAGAGATTCCGCCGGATGTCTTGAAGAAGACGATCAGGATCATCAGAAACGGAATCAGGTTGAGATAGAGCGAGGCTTTCGCGACGTACTGGATGCCTTTCACGCCGACGTATCCCATGACGAGTCCCCAGAGCACGGCGATGACAGCGAATTGCATGGTGCCGGGCTTCGCGTCCATTTTGAGCCCGCTCAGGATGAATGTGGTTGAGAGATACGTGCTGACCGCGAACCATCCGATTTGCAGCAGGCCCATCAGCAGGCCGGGCATCAGGTATCCGCCGGCGGTTCCGAAGGTGGAGCTGCCGACGACGTAAAGCGGATAGCCGGTGCTCATGCCGAGCATCGCGGGGACGTAATAGTAAAGGCCGTAGCTCAGCAATCCGGCGACGACGAGCGTGGCGAGGCAAAAGAGCGGTCCCGCGTGCGAGACGGTGCCTTGCGCGATGGATTGATAGAAGCCGATCCAGAGGAAGACGCCGGCGTAGCTCGGCGCGGTATTGGCATACCAGGGCGCGCGGTTCGAGGCCGGGTTCGGAGCAGTTTTCGTGATGTAATCGGGGAGGTTGGGCATCCGGGGCAGTATATCTCACCCGGCGAGCCCGTGCCGCCCAGCCTACTTCACGACAATTTTATCCACTGCCTGATTGTCGTACTCGTCGTTCACGCGAACGGCGATCACTAGTTCGCCCTGGCCGCGATCGAGCGTCAGGTGATAAGATTCTTCGGGCGAATCGGAGAGTCCGGTGGTCGGATGAATCAGCAGCCATTCGCCGCCGTTCACCGAGTATTCCGCTTTATCGATGTTGCTGCGGGCGTCCTGCGCTTTCCAAGTGACGTCGATTTTGTTGCCCGACGTGATTGCGCTCAATTTCAGGATCTGCGGCGGCGTGTTGTCGATCAGAAACGGATCGCTTTCCAGC
>DATGIH010000453.1:0-3805 GCA_035295865.1 Bryobacteraceae bacterium | reverse complement strand
GCCGATCGCGTGATCTCGCTCACCACGATCGCGGAAGGCAAACGATCGTCGCTGCGCGATCTTTCGCGCGAAACAATGAGATCGTTCCTCAGCCGCGACGGACGGGCGGCGCTACTCGAAGTTTTTCCGAAAACGGGCGTTTCCTTGAACGAGCAAGTGAACTGGGTGCGCGAACTTAGGAAAACCGGGGCGTCCGTGCTCACGGGCGCCCCCGGCGCGACGATCATCATCGGGGGAATTCCGGCGCTCAATTCCGATTACGAGATGATCGTACGCGAACGATTCCTTCCGGTAACGGGGCTGGTGGTGATTGGCACGCTGGTGGCGCTGCTGTGGGGATTCCGGTCGCTGTTCGCTGCTTTGAAAGCCATCGCGCTGAATTTGCTGTCGGTAGCCGCATCGTTCGGGGCGCTGGTGTTGGTCTTCCAGGACGGGCACGGCAGCGGCTTCCTGGGCGTACATGGAGCAACCGGCAGCATCTTTCCGCTGGTGCCGATCGTGGCGTTCGCTATTGTCTTCGGACTCAGCATGGATTACGAAGTGTTCCTGGTGGCGCGCGTGCTCGAAGCGCGGCGCAGCGGGATGAGCGAAGAGGAGGCGATCCCGGAGGGCATGGCAAGAACTGCGGGCCTGATCACGAGCGCCGCCGCGATCATGATCGTGGTATTCGCGGCCTTCACCTTCGGCCAATTCCTGGTGGTGAAGATGATCGGCTTCACGCTGGCCGTGGCCGTGTTCATCGACGCGACTCTGGTGCGGATCGTGATTGGTCCCGCGCTGCTGAGGATCGCAGGCGATTGGAACTGGTGGCCGGGCGGGCTGACGGTGAAACATCCGCAGCAGCCCGAGTAAGCGCGCTCCAAACAGATTGCGGAGTTCGCCACAAGTTCGTTAGAGTGGAATGAGCGGGCCACCCTAGCTCAGCTGGTAGAGCATCTCATTCGTAATGAGAGGGTCGCCGGTTCGATCCCGGCGGGTGGCTCCATAACAATCCTGCCTTAGAAAGTAACAGCGAAGTAACCCCGCGCCCGCTATTAATGAACCGGGAAGGTGTAACATTATCCCTACCCGATTCACTCATGAGTAAGAGCGCTTGATTCTGAGCCCTGAGGAGAGGAGAAACATCATGAGCCAGGAAACCAAGAACACCGAAAAGACCCAACCCACCGCGACCGAGCTGTCCGAGCAAGAGTTGGATCAGGTCGCGGGAGGAACTACTCCGGCGGCAAAGCCAGCCGTTTCAGATATCCACATTACTAAAACGCTGGATAAATCGAGCCCGAATCTGTTTTAGGGCTTGGTTGGGGCGGGGCATCGAGCCTAAACTTACTTCAAATTCTTCTCAAAGAACGCCCCAACCTTCGCCAGATACACGCCAGGGACGCGGCTATAAGCGCCGGTGTGCATGGCGCCCGGCACCACCCACAGCTCAGCGTCGGGCAGAGCTGCTTTTAGCTGCGGACGCCGGTCGCTGTCGGCGGGCAATTCCAGAAGTCCGTAGATCAGCAGAACCGGGCGCGGAGGAATCTCCTTCATCGCATCCACCGGGCGCAACGTGTGCATGTCGTAGCCGTAGAGCAGGCGTTCCATCAGCCATGCCGACGAGAAGAACAACTGCGGGGTGCCGGAGGAGCGCGTCCAATTCCGCTGGAGGCTCGCGTATTCGTCCACACCAGCGCCGTCGGTGACCAAGGCGCTGATATCCGGATCGTCGGCCGTCGCATAAACGCAGGATGTCGCGCCTAGCGACGCGCCCAAGGCGCCGATACTCGCAGGATGGAAGCCCTGGCTCTTGATCCAGTCGACGGCGCCTTCCACATCGTGCCGCTCGGCGACTCCCCACTCGGAATTCACGCCGCCACTCGTGCCGTGCGCGCGCAGGTCGATCATCAGGATATTGAAGCCCCGCCCATTAAACGTATTGAGCGCGGCGCCAAGATCGAGGAAGTGGTCGTAGAACTCGGTGGTCCGATTCTCGCCGCGGCCGTGCACCATCACGATGGCTTTCGTACTTCCAGCGCGCGGAATCCACCAGCCGGAGATTTCGATTCCGGCGTCGCGCGAGGGTAGCTGCACGTCGCGATATTGTAGATCGAACGACGCCGGCGTCGAGGAGTAATACGTGTTGCGATTGGGATGCGCCCAATTGTTTGCGGCGCGCACACCGACCGCCACGTAGACGCCGATGGCCAACACCGCTACACCGATCCAAATCGCACCGGCTCTCGTCATTGAGGGCGGCTCACCAGAATGGTGATGCCGGGTTTGGCTTTGCGCAAAGCATTGACCGCTGTTTCGGACACCTTGGCGCCCTGGAGATCAAGATACTTGAGGCTCTTCCAATTGGCGAGCTCGGCCACAGCCGCATCGTCGATGCGCGGGCAGTTTTCCAGTCCCAGCCGCTCCACTTGCAAGCCGCTCAGGCTTCGCAGACCGTCGCCGTTGATATTCGAATAGCCGAGCCGGAGCACCCGCAGATCCTTTAACTCGGCGATGGCGCGCACCAGATCTGGACGCATGGGCCCGGCGTCGCCAGCCTTCCGGTAGTTCGAGTCCGGCCGTTCCGCATCGCTCGGCCCGCTGAGGTTTAAAGAAGTCAGGGTCGGCAGCAGCCGCAGCAATTCCACTTCATTGTCGCTTTCGCGCCGATGTCCGAGCGTAAGCTCTTTCAGGTGAATGAGAGTCACCAGCGAGTCGAGGCCGTTGTCGGTGATTGGAGCGTTCGCGACGTCCAGGGACTCCAGTTGCGGCAGATGGCTGACGATTTCGAGCGTCCCATCGGAGATGCGCGTGCCGCGTAGATTCAGCCGCTTCAGATGCTTCCAATCCTTGATCGCAGCCATGCCCTGATCGGTGATCTGTTCGGCGTAGAACAGGTTCAGATCCACGATCGAGGGTGCGGACCGCAAATAGATCATTCCTTCATCCGAGATGCGCGTGTGAGACAGATCCAGTTTTTCGAGGTGCGGCAGTTTTGCGAGATCGATGAGCTGCGAGTCGTAAACCCAAGTTCCACGCAAATCGACCGCGATGATGTTGCCGGATTGGTCCTGGGTGACCTTAGCCCCCAGCGCGGAGATCCAGTCGGGCGCGTTCGAGGCCGAAAGCAAGCCCGCAGCAACGCAGAGCAGCAGCGAAAACCGTGTCACCCTTTGACTCCACGGCGTTCCGGCAGTCCGGAATCTTCGTCGAAGAAGATCTGGCAGCGCGGGATTGCTGCCTTTAGTGACTCGTAGGCCTTTTTGGAAACCATTGTGTGGTAAAGATCGAGCGATTGTAAACTCACGATGGATTCCAAGGCTGCGATTCCGCGATCGGTGACTTGGGTGTGGTCCAGGCTCAGCTCCTTGAGATTCGGAAGCTGCTTCAGGATTTCCATGCCCTTGTCCGTCACCGTCGTGTAGTCGAGATTCAACGCCTGCAGCGATTTCATCGCAGCCAGCGGAGCGAGAGCGCCGTCGTTCACGTGCGCGCCCAACATTTCCAGCCGCTCCAGATTCGGCAGCGCTGTCAGAAGCGCGACACCCTTGGCCGTGAATCGGCCGTAATCGATATTCAAGTTCCGAAGGCTTTTGATTGCCGCCAGCTTTGCCATTCCCTCATCGCTCACGTCCACGCCGCGCAGATCCAGTGTATGGAGATTGGTTAACGCGGCAAGGTGATCCAGACCTTTGTCAGTGAGATCGGAATTGCTCAGATCCAGCCGATCGAGCGCGGTAAACTTGACGATGCTACGCAAGCCATCATCGGTGACCGGAGTGCTGGTGAGATCCAGCGACTCCAGCGCGGCCAATCCGCTGGCTTG
>DATGIH010000452.1:0-25127 GCA_035295865.1 Bryobacteraceae bacterium | reverse complement strand
CCTTTGCCTGCCAACAGCGGCTTCAGCAGCAGCGTCGAATCCGCCAGCCGAATACCTTCGTCCGCCAGAACTTTCGCTACCGCGCCGATCAATCCCTCGGTGTTCTTCTGTTTGAGCGAGCCCAGCAGTTTGAACAATCGCAAGTCCGGCTGGATGGCGGAAAAGATGCTGACGTGCTTCACTTGCCCCGCCATGATGACGTCCGTGATCTTTTCCGACTTCAGGATTTCGATCAGGCGGCTCAGTTGTCCGAGCGAGATCCAATAGCAGCGCGTGGCCAACCGCTCAATTTCCGGCGACGCCTCCTCCTGGATTCCGATCGCGACCACTTCATCGCCCAACCCCCGAGCCGTTTCAAGCGCCAGTAATGGAAATCGGCCGTTGCCGGCGATCATTCCATAACGGCTCACTTTACGAAACCCCGCTCCGACGCAGCGATGAAGGCGAGCAGCTCCTCGATTTCCGGCCCGATCTCTACTTCGGCGGAAATCCGCTCCACGGCTTGGCGCGTATTCAATCCGGATTTCGTGAGCAAGCGAAACGCTTTGTGCAGATTCTCGATGGCTTCCTTGCTAACGCCGCGCCGCTCCAACCCAACCTTGTTTTCTCCGAACACGCGCGAGTCGCGGGGACTTACGGTGAGCGAAAACGGCAGCACATCGCGTGTGATCACGCTGTATCCGCCGACAAACGAGTGGCGGCCCACGCGGCAAAACTGATGCACGCCGCTGAACGCTTCAATCACTGCCCAATCTTCCACCACAACGTGCCCGGCGAACGTGACGCTGTTGCCGAGGATAATGTGGCTCCCCACGCGCACGTCGTGCGCGATGTGGACATAAGCCATCAGTAGATTGTCATCCCCGATTTCGGTGATCAATCCGCCGGCTTCCGTGCCGCGATGGATGGTCACGAACTCCCGGATCTTGTTGCGGTTTCCGACGCGCGTCTCAGAACGCTCGCCTTTGTACTTCAGATCCTGCGAAGCGACGCCGACCGTGGAATAAGGATAAAAGATGTTGTCCTCACCCACCATCGTCACGCCTTCCATGAAAACGTGACCCAGCAATCGTGTGCGCGCGCCGATGTGAACGTGCGCGCCGATGATACAATACGGCCCAATTTCGGCGCTCTCCGCAATACGCGCTTGCGGATCGACGATGGCTGTTGGATGAATCGCCATGGCGATTGGTTTATAGCGCTGGAACCGGGGCCTCGACTGCCGCGGGTTCCGCGAGCGGCGCGCGGTCTGCGAGTTTGCACATCAGAATTGCTTCAGCCATCACCACGCCATCCACCGTCGCCTGTCCGTGCATTTTCGCCACGCTGGCTTTGCGCCGGGTGACCTTCATCTCGATTCGGAGCTGATGGCCGGGCAGCACCGGCCGGCGGAATTTCGCCTCCTCGATCGAAGCCAGTAGCACCAGTTTGTTTTTGCGATCCGGAATGCTCTTCAAAACCAGCACGCCCGCCACCTGCGCCATCGCTTCCACAACCAACACGCCCGGCATCACGGGGAAATCCGGAAAGTGGCCGGCGAAGAATGGCTCATTCACCGTGACATTCTTGATGCCGACGATGCGTTCTTCTTCGAGCTCGACAATGGCATCCACCAATAACATGGGATAGCGATGCGGCAAAATGTCGCGGATAGCCTGTATATCCAGGATGGGCATTGGAACTGGCTATTATAACAGCGATGCATCCATTGCTGGCTTTCGCGCGCTCGAAACAGTCGGAGATCATCGCGATGATTCGCGAGTTTGTGGAATGCGAGTCGCCGAGCGATCATCCACCATCGGTGGATCGTTTCGTGGATCTGCTCGCGAACAAGCTGGATGGCCACCAGGTCCGCACTTTCCCCGGCGGGCGCTTCGGAAAACATGTTCGAGTCGAATTCACATTGCCCGGACCGCGCAAGCCGCGTGACGGCCGGATCCTCGCGCTTGGGCATTCCGACACAGTCTGGCCGCTGGGTACGCTGCAGCAGATGCCGTTCCGCGAGGCCAGCGGAAGACTCTGGGGTCCCGGAGTGCTCGATATGAAGTCCGGCATCGTGTTCTTTCTGTTCGCCGTGCGCGCGCTGCGTGAGCTGGATATTCCCGTGTCCCGGCGTGTCGTTTTGCAGGTGAATTCGGACGAAGAAGTTGGTAGCGATTCCTCGCGCGCACTCACCGAAGAAGCCGCGAAAAGCTGTGCCGCAGTGCTCGTGCTGGAACCGGGCACAGGCATGACCGGCAAACTCAAGACCGCTCGCAAAGGCGTCGGGTCGTACCAGGTCACAGTCCGAGGCAAGGCTTCGCATGCCGGCGTGGATTTCGAAAACGGCGCGAGCGCAATCGTAGAACTGGCCCGCCAAATCGAACGTATCGTCAAGTTCACGAATCTCGATCGCGGACTCACCGTCAATCCCGGAGTCATCGCCGGAGGTACGCGCAGCAACGTCGTCGCCGCCGAAGCCTGGACTGACGTCGACATGCGCATCGCCCGCCTCAAAGACGCGCCCGCACTCGACAAAAAATTCCACGACCTTCGCCCCTTCGACAAGCGTTGTTCGATCTCCGTCGCCGGGGGAATGAACCGCCCGCCTATGGAGCGCACGGCTGCGATTCGCAAGTTATTTGCAATTGCCGCCAAGTGCGCGAGCGAGATTGGCGTGAAGCTGGAAGAATCCTCAACCGGCGGTGGGTCCGACGGAAACTTCACAGCGGCAATGGGGATTCCCACGCTAGATGGCCTGGGCGGCGTAGGCGAAGGCGCTCACGCTCCCAACGAGAGTATTCTGGTCAACCGCATCGCCGACCGCACCGCCCTCCTCGCCCTGCTTTTGTCCAACCTCTAGGCGAACCGGTCAGCAAAACGTCTGCATTCGGGGCAGCGCTCCTTGGCAGTCGCGGTTCAGTAGTACGTGTAGATGCAAGCCACCTAATATAGGACCAAAGGAGTCGTATATATCAATAAGTCATTTGAATGGCGAAAGGCATTTTTATGAGGCGAGGACTACCAGCGAGCACGTTCATCCAGTTGAAATCGGCGCAAGCCGCGATTGTGCTGTACGAGAGAACCCGGACCCTCGGACGGGCAGTTTTTAGGCACGGATACACACGGATGGACACGGATGGAGCAGTTTCTTATCCGTGTCCATCCGTGGCTAATTATCTTTTCGTTCGCCGATGACCTTGATACCCAGCTCACGCAACGTCCGCTCCGGGACGCCGGCCGGAGCTTCGCACATCAAATCCGTGCCGCGGGCGGTTTTGGGGAACGGGATCACTTCGCGGATCGATGTTTCACCAGCGAGAATCATCACCAGCCGATCGAGTCCGAGCGCAATTCCACCGTGCGGCGGCGCCCCGTACTCCAGCGCCTCAAGCAGGAACCCGAAGCGGCGCTTCGCTTCTTCATCGCTGAATCCGAGCGCCGCGAACACTTTGGCCTGCACGTCGCGGCGATGGATACGAATTGAGCCGGAGCCAAGCTCCGTTCCGTTCAGAACGATGTCGTACGATTTCGCGCGGCAGCGTGCGGGGTCGGCCGTAAGTTTTTCCAGATCTTCGTCAAGAACTGAGGTAAATGGATGATGGGCCGCATTCCAACGCTTCTCTTCTTCGTCCCATTCGAACATCGGAAAATCGACGACCCACAGAAGCTTAAAAACTTTCGGATCGAGCAGCTTGTGCCGGTCGCTGTACTTTTGTCCGAGATGCAGGCGCAGTTGTCCGCAAGCTTGGTAGAACGTTTCTTCCGGACGCTGGCCCTGCGGAGCGCCCGGCCATCCGGCGATTAACAACAAATCGTCTTCGGCCGCGCCAGTGGCCGTTCGTGCTTGCTCCACCAATTTTGGATCGAGCTTTTTCAGATCGTCGTAAACGCGCAGTCCGCGCTCTTTGCCGAAATCCTTCACCTCATTGCGTTCTTTGCTGCTGAGCGTGCCGACTTTCGGAATGCGAATCGCGATCGGGGCAAATGTAATTCCTAAACCGATCTGCCATGTCGTACTTAACAAATGAAACGCCGGCAGACGCAGATCCGGTTTATCGGTGCCGTACGATTCCATAGCTTGCTGATACGTCAGGCGCGGGAAGGGCAGCGAAACTTCGTATCCCGCGGCTTGGAAAACGCGCTGGACCATCGGTTCGACGACTTCGTAAATGCGCTCCTGCTGCGGGAACGACATTTCAAGATCGATTTGGGTGAACTCGGGCTGCCGGTCGGCGCGCAGATCTTCATCGCGGAAGCAGCGGACGATCTGGAAATATTTTTCGTATCCGCTCACCATCAACAGTTGCTTGAAGATTTGCGGCGATTGCGGCAGCGCATAGAACGAGCCGGGCTGTACGCGGCTGGGAACCAGATAATCGCGCGCGCCTTCCGGCGTCGAACGCGTCATGAAGGGCGTTTCGATTTCGAGAAATCCCTGGCTGTACAGAAACTCCCGCACCGCAAAGCTGATTTTCGAGCGCAGGATCACGTTGCGCTGCATGTGCGGGCGGCGCAGGTCGACGTAGCGATACTTGAGGCGCGCGTCTTCCTTCACATCGACCGTTTCCTCCATGGGAAACGGCGGCGTGCGCGATTCGTTCAAAATCCAGAGCTTCTGGACCGCGAGTTCCACTTCGCCGGTGGGCAGCGCGGCGTTGACGGTTTCAGGCGCACGGCGCGTGACTGTGCCTTCCACTGCGATCACGTACTCGGAACCAAGAGACTCGGCTTTCTTGAATACCTCGGCGCCCGAATCCGCGTGAAAAACCAGTTGCGTGACGCCATCGCGGTCACGCAGATGGATGAAGATGACACCGCCAAGATCGCGCCGGCGATGCACCCATCCCATCAACAGGGCTGTTTTTCCGGTATCGGCGTCGCGCAGTTCTCCGCAGGTGTGTGTGCGGCGAAGTTCGCCAAGAAAATCGAGCTGTACGGTCTCCATGAGTTATTTTATCCGCTGTGTCAGTTCCGCGCGGGCGACATTCGACTGCTCGCCCGACTGCATATTCTTCAAAGTGTATTGGCCGGAGGCTATTTCGTTATCGCCCACGATCAGCGCAAAGCGCGCGTTCATTTTGTTTGCCAGTTCGAGCGAGCGTTTTAGCTTGCTGTCGAGGCCGAGCTCCACCGCGCATCCGGCCGTTCGCAATTCTCGCGCTATCGCCGCGGCGTGCTTCTCGGCGGCGGCGCCCAGCGGGGCAATGTAGAGATCCAGCCGCGCTTGATACGCATCCGGATGCTCCTGTTCGGCGCTCATGACCAGGCGATCTTCGCCGATTGAAAAGCCGATACCAGGGGCCGGAACGCGCGATCCAAGCGCTTCCGCTAGGCCATCGTAACGGCCGCCGCCCAACACCGAATTCTGCGCGCCCAATGCCCCATGCACGATTTCGAACGTCGTGCGCATGTAATAATCCAGGCCTCGTACCATGCGCGGTTTTACTTCGTACGGGACGCCGCGGTCATCCAGATGCGCGCGCACCGTTTGGAAATGCGTTTGGCAGGGCTGGCACAAATGATCCTGAATCGACGGCAGCGCCTCGATGATCGGCTGGTCCTCCGGCACCTTGCAATCGAGCACGCGTAGCGGATTCGTTTCCGCGCGGCGCTGGCAATCGCCACAGAGGAGCGAGGCCACATCACGAAGCTGCTGCTTCAGCAGCTCGACATATTGCGGCCGGCAATTCGCATCGCCGACCGAGTTGAGATAAAGCTGGAATCCGGTAAGCCCGACGCCGCGCAACAGAGCCACAACCATCTCAATGACTTCGGCATCCACGGCAGGCGATTCCGAACCGATCGCTTCCGCGCCGATCTGAAAAAACTGCCGGTAACGGCCTTTTTGCGGACGCTCGCGCCGGAACATCGGGCCGATGTAGTAAAGCTTCTGAAGTCCGGGAATCTGGTCGAGCCGGTGCTCGATATAAGCGCGCATCACGGAGGCAGTGGCTTCCGGACGCAGAGTGAGCGAGCTGCCGTCGCGGTCGTCGAAGGTGTACATTTCCTTGCTGACAATGTCGGTCTCCTCGCCGACGCCGCGCGCGAACAGAGAAGTCTCTTCGAGAATCGGCGTGCGAATCTCGTGGTAGTTGTACGTCCGGAAAAGCTCGCGCGAAATGGCGTCCACCCGGTTCCAGACGGTGCTGGAAGGGGGAAGGATATCGCGCATGCCTTTGACTGCTTTGATCATTTGGAGAAAGAACCCGGACCGGGTGCTTATTCAAAGGCTAACACAGTGGGCTATTCCAACCGTTGACCGCATAAACTAGAATGGGATTGGCATCTCAATGGACGCTGAACTGAAACAAACTCTGGCCGACATGGAATCGCGCATCTCTAAGCACGTTGGTGACTTGGAATCACGCATCTATCAGCACGTTGGTAACTTGGAATCGCGCATCTATCAGCACGTCGATGAACGTCTGGAACACACCGAAACGAAACTCCTGACAGCTTTCCACAACTGGGCCCAAACTTATGAAGTTCGGGCGCGCGGGACATCCGCTGCAGTGCGCGAGTTCGAGGAACGGCTCGGGATGGTGGAGGAGCGCCTCGCAAAACTCGAACGCGGCCGCAACGGCGGACCGCAGAACTAAGACCCCGCTTCTTCTTTGTAAATTCGCGCCGCCTCCACATAGTGCAGCGCGTTCAACCGAAAACGCTCTCGTTCTTCCGGCGTAATCTCGCGTTTCACTTTCGCCGGAACTCCCATCACCATGCTGCCCGGAGGAATTTCCGTGCCTTCGGGAACCATTGCGCCCGCCGCGATCACTGAACCTGTGCCAATCTTTGCGCCATTCAGTACAATCGCTCCGATTCCGATCAAACAATCGTCCTCGATGGTGCAGCCGTGCAGCATCGCGAGATGGCCGACGGTCACACGATTGCCGATTTTGAGCGGATACAATCCGGCATCGCAGTGGAGCACCGAGTTGTCTTGAATGTTTGAATCGTCGCCAATGTCGATGGTATTGACATCGCCACGCGCAGTAACATTCGGCCAGATGCTGGCGCGCTCGCCTACCGTGACTTGACCGATCACCTGCGCGCTCGCGTCAACATACGCAGAGGCGGCAATCTTCGGCGAATGGCCTTGGTATTTCCGCAGCATGGGATTTACTGCTCGGGCAGCAGGACCACCTTACCGAACTGCTCCTTGTTCTCCAGATGCCGGTGCGCTTCGGCGATTTCCGACATCGGATACACGCGATCGATCACCGGCTTTAACGTTCCGCGGAAGACGAACTTCAGCACGCGATGCAGTTCGCCGAGCGTTCCCATGAACGATCCGAGCAAACTCTGCTGCTTGGTGAAGAGGGGACGCAAATCCAGCTTCACATCGTAGCCGGTGGTGATTCCGCACGTCACCACGCGTCCGTTGGCCGCGAGACTTTCGACGCTCTTCTGCCAAGTGGCCGCCCCGACATGCTCGAACGCCACATCCACGCCGCGTTTTTCCGTGATCTTTTTGACTTCGGCTGAAATGTCCTGCGTGTAGTGATCGATCACATAATCCGCGCCGAGCGCCTTGGCCTTCGCCATCTTGGCTTCGCCGCCTGCGGTGGCGATCACGCGGCATTGGAACATTTTCGCGATTTGGACGGCTGCCATTCCCACGCCGCTTGAGGCCGCCAGCACCAGGACATCGTCGCCGGCTTGTAGTCCCGCGCGTCCGAACAACATGTGCCACGCGGTCAGGAACACCAGCGGCGCAGCGGCCGCTTCTTCGAAACTCAGGGAATCGGGAATCGGGATGACGGCGTACTCGGGCGCGGTCATGAATTCGCGATTTCCCCCCAGCACGCCATTGCCGAAAAGCGTGTATAGGCGGCATTGGTTGTCGAGCCCCGCGACACAGAATTCACACTGGCGGCAACTGAGCCCGGGGGCGAGAAGCACGCGCTGGCCGGGCTTCACTCGACCGCAGAGTTCGCCCACCTCGACCACTTCGCCGGAGTTGTCGCTGCCCAGAATGTGCGGCAGCGTCTTCACCTTCGGCATGCCTTGCCGGATCCACAAGTCGAGGTGATTCATCCCGCCAGCTTTAACGCGGACGAGAACCTCGTTCGCTTTGGGAACGGGCACCGGAATATCTTCCAGCTTCAGGACTTCCGGGCCGCCATATTCGTGAATTCTGACCGCTTTCATAGTGAGCGACTATGATAGCGAATCCGTCAGCGGGACGGCTCGGCTCTGTGATGCTTAAAGGGATTGAGCTTGTTCCAGAAGTGTCTTTTCTTTTCGGCCGGAGCTGCTGGCTGCGCGTCGGCAATGGGTTCGCTCACCTTTTCAATAGGTTGCTCTACTGTCACCGGTTTCGTCTCGACGAAAGTTTCACTCACGGTGTCCGGTTCTAGAGCGATCGGCGCTTGGACAATCGCGCGATGCTGTCGTGGTTTCACAGGAGCCGCCGGCGGCGGCTCAACGGCCGGAACTTCCGCCCGAACGACAACAGGAACAGGAGTGGGAATGGGTGCCGGCGGAGGCACATTTTCCAGGCTGCCGGTCTGTGCCATTGCGCATGCGGCGAACACCAGCGCGGCGGTCCGAGTGCATGCCGCGATGGCTCCCTTGGATCGTGAAAAATTTCCGGCGCGTTGGAGCGCCAGGCGAAACTCCTCTGCCGACTGAAAACGATGCGCGGGATCTTTCGCCAGCGCTTTCAGAACAATCGCGTTCAATTCCTCGGGAATTTCCGGCGCAATTTCAATCAGCGGCGTGGGCTGTTTTTGTACCTGCGCGACCATGAGGGATAAACGATCGCTGCATTGGAAGATCTTTTTCCCGGTCAAAAGCTCGTAAAGAACGGCGCCGGTGGAATAGATATCGGAGCGCGGATCCGGGTCGGCCATATGCTGCCTGACCTGTTCCGGGGGCATGTAATACAACGATCCGACGATGTCGCCGTCGTTGGTCAATTGATGATCGCCGACGGATTTAGCGAGTCCGAAGTCAGTCAACTTGATGCATCCATCGGCTGTGACCATCAGGTTCCCCGGCGTCACATCCCGGTGCACTACCCCGTGAGCGTGCGCGTATTGTAACCCGCTGAGCGTCTGGGAGATGTAATCGATCGCCGTCAGAACGGGCAGGCGGCCATTTTGAAGCAGCTTTTCGAGACTTCTGCCCTCCACGGACTCCATCACCAGAATCAGCGAATCCTTGCAATGCAGGGCCTGATGGACCCGGGCGATGTTGGGATGGCTCAGGCGGCCCTGGATTTCAATTTCGCGCATGAAGCGCAGGAACTGGCTGTCGGTGACCGCAGCAGCCGCCAATACCTTCATCGCACGCTTGGAATGGTTGGCGCGGTGTTCCACTTGGAAAACCCGGCCTATGGTTCCGGCGCCGAGGATGGAGACGATCCGGTAATCGCCAACCTCTTCGCCGACATGAAAGCTCACGGGGCAAGAATGAGGCAGTTAACATGCCTCTTTGAAAGACGATGTAAAGAAAAGAGTTACTCCTGCGCTACCTGGGAGATCCCCGGGCATTCACTGGGACTGATTGCCCAAGCAAGTAGACAATTTGTCGCAAAAGGGAAGAGTACAGAATCTGAGGAACGGGGCCTAAGGCCCCGTTCAACGACACCATCCGCCTGAGTTTACAGGCCCCTGGTTTTCACAGGGTGATGTGTACGGGAGAATCAGATTCGACGGAAACGCACCCGCCAAAATCTGTTAGTGATTGGATCATAGGGTTTCGAGGCCCGCGAGTCAATGGGAAAAACAAAGCCATGAAAAAATCCCGCTAAGCCCTTGGACAAGGAGGGCTTCCAAAGAACCGCGGGTTTTTGAAAACCTGTGGAAAGCGCTGTGGGAGAGCGCTGGAAAACACTCCTTCTGGTTTCTAAGCTGGAGAAATCGGGGGAGTTATTTGTCGTCCAGACGCAGCGATGTAAACGGCGCCGCAGCATCTGTGTAGCCAAACCGGCGGGACAGGATGCGGAAGCCCGCGAATGCCAGGCCGGAGATCAGGCAAAACCCTAACACTATCCCCGCAAGGGCTAGTATGCCCAATACCATCTGAGCCGCTGTTTGCGGCCTGATGACGAGTGGGAGCTGCTGATCGTCGGACGAGACGGCGGCTTTGTAGTTGATGTCGCTAAGAAGCTGGGAAGAGGCAGCCTGGCCACCAGGAGCCATGGCGACTACCACGAGCGGCCCTGTGCGCTTTACAGCCGAATCTGGAACCTTTGCCAGAGCCTCCGCCTGTTGGCGGGCCATTTGCATGTTGGGATACGAGAAAACCGCCAGCGTTGCCTCCCCTTTTGCCGTCCGGTAGCGCGCAACATCGCCTTCCGCTCCGAAATCGAAGTTCACGGCGGCAGGCGAGATCTGAGGCGCGGCGGCGGCCAAGCCGAGAGGTCCCAGGATGTAGCGTTCCGAGTGGGGCACCAAGTTTTTCGCCGGAAGATAGTTCCGCAGCGTGGGCAAGGCAGCGTGGGACATCTTCGGCAGATCGGTTATCAGTTTGGCCAGGTCTTTCGGACAACTCCCTTTGCAGGTAACCAGATAATTGCCAATCTGTAGCGGAGATTCCCGCGTTTCCAACGCGGCCGCGTATGCCCCAGTGGAATCTTTGTATCGCTCAGCAGTCACTGTAAACGAGCCATAGCTCGCTTGTTCCGCCTCCACTTTGCCGTTCTCGCCCGGTACGGGCGCTGGCGCGGGGGTCACCGATTTTCGTTCGAATTTGCCGAGGTGGTCCGGCCAAATGGCGGCATTGGCCGAGGCAATCAACAGCGCCGGAATGATTAAGAACCGCAACATTTCTTGTACTTCTTTCCACTGCCGCACGGACAGGGATCGTTGCGGCCTGCTTTTTTGTCCGAAATAGCCTGCTTTTTTTCCACGGCGCCACTGGAGCCGCCGGCGAATTGCAGATCGGCCATCTCCTTCTCTTTCTTGCGCTGAATGTTGCGGGTGAAATCCTGCACCGTTGCCTGCGCTGCTCGCCGTTGTTCGTCGTGATAACCGTTGGTTCCGTTTGCGCCGTTCAGAGCCTCCTCGGGTTCTTCCTCTTCCTCATCTTCGTCTTCGGCGAAAGGCAGAATCGGTTGCGGACGCCCGCCGGCGCCATCCGCTCCTCCGGGTCCGCCCGAAGTCACTTGCAGGAAGAACAGATACCGGATCGACTCATCCTCTATACGGTCCATCATGTCCTGGAAAAGCGTGAACGATTCCTTCTTGTACTCGATCAGCGGATCTTTCTGCCCGTAGCCGCGCAGCCCGATGCCTTCTTTCAAATGATCCATCGAGAGCAGATGATCTTTCCACTGCGTGTCGATGACGTTGAGCATCACCATGCGCTCGGCTTCGCGCATGTTTTCGGGACCGATCAGCGCTTCTTTTTCGTTATAGCGGCGCTCCAGCAAAGCATTGATATGATCTTCCACTTCCTGGCGCGACATCCCGGCCAATTCCTGCGGATCGATCTTGACGCCGAACTGCGAAAGCACGTCGGACTGGAGTCCGGATAAATCGAAGGTGCTGGGATGCGCGCGCTCGGGGCAGCGCAGATCGATGAACGATCCGACGATCCCTTGGATGATCTCGATGGCGCGTTCCTTCTGCTCCTTGCCTTCGAGCAACTGGCGGCGCATGCCGTAGACGGCCTGACGCTGCTTGTTCATCACATCGTCGTATTCGATGAGGTGCTTGCGGGCGGCGAAATTCTGCGCTTCGACGGCTTTTTGCGCGGCCGCGATGCGCTTGCTGATCATCCCGGATTCGATCGGAACGTCTTCCTCCATGCCGAGGCGCAGCATGAGGTTCTGCATGCGCTCGCCGCCGAAGATGCGCATTAAATCGTCTTGCAGCGAAAGATAGAAGCGCGATGCACCGGGATCGCCTTGGCGGCCGGCGCGTCCGCGTAACTGATTGTCGATGCGGCGGGATTCATGGCGCTCCGTGCCGAGCACGTGCAATCCGCCAAGCGCGATCACTTCGTCGTGCTCAACCGACGTTTCGTCCTTGAAGCGGCTGAAAATCGCATCCCAATCGGCGCGTTCCGGCGTGCCTACTGCGGCGGTCTGCAGCGCATCCGGATCTTTGTTCTGCTTCTTCAGATACTCCTTGGTGAGGAACTCCGGATTGCCTCCCAGCAGAATATCGGTGCCGCGGCCGGCCATGTTGGTGGAAACGGTGATGGCGCCCTTGCGTCCGGCCTGCGCGACGATGAATGCTTCGCGCTCGTGATTCTTGGCGTTCAAGACTTCATGCTTGACGCCCATTTTCTTGAGCGCGTTCGAGAGCCGCTCGGATTTTTCAACAGAAATGGTTCCAACCAGCACAGGCTGGCCCTTTTCGTACAGCTCCTTGATTTCCTTGGCGGCGTTGCGGAACTTTTCTTCCTCGGTGCGGTAGACGACGTCCTGGTGTTCCTTCCGCAGCATCTGGCGGTTGGTGGGAATCACGACGACATCCAGGTTATAAGTTTTCTGGAATTCGGCTGCTTCGGTTTCCGCCGTTCCGGTCATGCCGGCCAGCTTTTTGAACATGCGGAAATAGTTCTGGAACGTAATGGTGGCGAGCGTCTGATTTTCACGCTCGATCTTCACCGCTTCCTTGGCTTCGATTGCTTGATGCAAGCCGTCGGACCAGCGGCGGCCCGGCATGACGCGGCCGGTGAACTCATCGACGATGATCACCTGGCCATCCTGCACCAGATAATCCTTGTCTTTGTGGAACAGCACGTGGGCTTTCAAAGCCTGCTGCACATGATGCAGGATGCTCCAGTTTTCCGGCTGATAGAGATTGCCGCAACCGAGCAGCTTTTCCACTTTCGCGATGCCTTCTTCGGTCAGCGCGGTGCTGCGATGCTTTTCATCCACCGTGTAATCGCCGGTGGTGTAACTTTCGCCGGGCTCTTTGCCCTTAATCTCTTCGCCGCGCACCAGGCGCGGAATAATGCGATTGATCTTGTAGTACTTGTCGGTGGATTCTTCGCTCGGGCCTGAAATGATCAGCGGCGTGCGCGCTTCGTCGATCAAAATGGAGTCCACTTCGTCGACGATGGCGAAATGATGGCCGCGCTGCACGCAATCGGCGATGCTGAACTTCATGTTGTCGCGCAGATAATCGAAGCCGTACTCGTTGTTGGTGCCGTAGGTAATGTCGCAGGCGTAGCTGGCGCGCCGTTCGTCGTCGTCCAGCTCATGCACGATGATCCCGACCGACATGCCCAGGAATTTGTAGATGCGGCCCATCCACTCGGCGTCGCGTTTGGCCAGATAATCGTTAACCGTAACGACGTGGACGCCCTTGCCTTCGAGCGCGTTCAGATAAACCGGGAGCGTCGCGACCAGCGTCTTTCCTTCACCGGTGCGCATTTCCGCGATCTTGCCGCGATGCAGCACCATGCCGCCGATCAACTGGACGTCGAAATGGCGCATGTTCAGGATACGCCGGCCGGCTTCGCGGCAGACCGCGAAGGATTCGATCAGCAGGTCGTCCAGCGGCTCACCGTTTGCGATGCGTTGCTTGAATTCGGCGGTTTTTTGGGCGAGATCGAAATCGGAGAGCTGTTGCAACCCGGGCTCAAGGTCATTGATGGCCGCGATGACGGGACGCATGCGCTTGGTTTCGCGTTCGTTCTTGGTCCCGAAAATTTTGGCTAGTATGGGATCGAGCATGGATTGCCTGATATCATTTTAGCCGATCCGCTGAGGTTGAGAACGCAAATAGGTAGCGGGATCTTAGTTGGGAGACAATCCCTTGCTGAAGGATCAGTTGCGACGACAGCAGAGCATTACCACAAAGAAAGTCGCCGACCCGAATACAAAAAATACAAGCTGGCATAGATAATCGTTGGCCCCGGCAGCGAACATCATGTTGGCAAGTAGGATCCAAGGATATTCAACGCTCTCCAGAATGAAGTCGATTACGTGCCGATACCAAGGGGAACCCCAGTCCGGATGCAATCGCATAAGTGCTTGGTAAACAAATACTTGTAACAGAGCCGCGGCAATCAAGATGCGGCGATTATTTCGAACAAATCCCATGTATGATCGGCAATTCCGTTTGCAATCGTTGACGTGATTCGTAGCAAGCCGGGAACCTGCACAGATTGTAATACGCGAAATATGAGGCGAAGCCCACTACCCGCGGATGGCATCCGCGTTGACGGGACGCATCCGCTTGATTTCGGCGCTTTCAGCAGGGCGTCCCGCTCTCAGCCCTTCACTTGGCGGCCCGCGACATAGATCACAGCGCCTTTTTGAACCGATTCAGCAGCCTTCCGAAGTTGTTCGAATATCGGAACGTAGTGAACGAGTTCGTTGCTCCGAACGCGCGCCACTACAAAGCCGAGCTTCAGTGAGGCGAGGTTCTGCTGGTGCTCGAGATTGCGATCAATCGTGATGAAAACATCGAACTCCTCTTGCGCGTAGGCGAGCAGCGGACCGTCCTTACTGTGCCGCCAAAGAAGTTCCGTCACAGATTTGACGGAATGTCCTTCAAAGGCGGCCTTGACGCCCACGTGAACGCACTCGTCTAGGAGGATACGCACGCCAGGAGATTATCCTTGGCTAGCTCAATGAATTGAATGGCTTGCGCTCGCGAAACGGACGGGAATCCAGCCAGGAAATCTTCTAGGGTGGAATTGCCTTCAATGTGGTCGATCAGTGCTTGAACCGGTACGCGCGTCCCCTTGAAGCAGGGCGTGCCGCTGAGCCGTTCTGCATCGACCCAGACAAGGTCATTCAGGAGGGCTCGCTGTTCAGCGGTCATATCTACCAACGTACGCGAAAGCGCCAACGAGTGCAAATTAAGAATCGCGGAGCGATGGCTCGGACGAATGGCGAAAAGTTTCGCGACACCTCAATATGATTCAAGAGAGTAGCCGAACGGATCTGCTGTCGCCGGAAAGTTAGGCCAAGAATAGGCAAGGATCTCGGCGAATTCCGCTAGCGCGGTTTCTCAGATTCGAATTTGGCAATCCACTCAGGGATCAGTTTTCGAGCTTCTTCGATAGAAACCGTATGGCCACGATCTGCATCCTCGATGCCACGGTCGATGGCGGCCAGGGTTTCCGCGCTGACCTCGAATTCTTCTGCATTAGCACCGCTGTTCATGCGAGAGCGTGCTTGCAAAACTCGAAACACTTCGCCACTTCCTGCTCGGATGTTCCTTTGCCGTCGTATTCATACTCGATGAACGCCGGGATCGGGTAGCGATTCTTCTTCAAAAGCTGCAGCACCGGCTTGATCGGGGTATCGCCCTCGCCCCAAGGGGTGTTCGGGCCGTCGTTCCTCTTCCGATCTTTGAGATGGAGCAGGACGATCTTCGCGTGGTTTTTCTCGATGAAGTCTACGGCGTCGAATCCGGCGGCGGTGAAGTGGCCGATATCCAAGTTGATCCGGTAATATTTCGACATCGCGAGCGCTTTGGCGAAACTGTCGGGGGTGCAGAATTGGTTTGGATCTTTTAAATCCGAATGGCCGTGCATCGCCACCAGCATCTTGTGCTTTTCGGCGTACGGGGCGACGCGCTTGGCCGCAGTCAAAGTGGTTGACGCGGTGATGATGCCGACGCCGAGCGCTTTCGCCATCAGAAAACCGCGATCGATCTCCTCGTCTTCCCAATCGTCGCCGAAGCTCAGATTGTAGGCATACAGCCGCACGCCTGCGTCGTCGAATTTCTTCTTCACGTCGGCGAAATAGCCAAGCCCCACGCCGAGACGCCACGCGCGGACCTTTTCGGCATAGGCTTTGTAAGCGGCGCGCGTTTCTTCTTCGGTGCGCTTCACGCCGGGCGGCGGATCCCAGATGGAAAGCAGCGCCCGTACGCCGCCGGCTTCGATGTGCGGAGAAAACAGCTCGCACTCGCCCAGCTTGTCCGCGACCATCGCTTGAATTGCATCATCGATGCCGAGATCGCGAAAGCTGTACGTCTGGACGCCGATGCGGACGCCGGCGATTTTTGAATCGATCGGTTTGGCTACGGCGCCAATCAAGCGCGCGAGCGGCAGCGCGGCCGCGCCCACTCGAGCGAAATCTCTTCTGGATAATGTCATGGCTTCGCCTCCGCTTCCGGCGCAGCGAACGCATAAAGCATGTCGCCGGCTCCGACCACTATATACTGACGCCCATCCAACATATATGTCATCGCGCCGTTCGTCATGGCGGCCGCGAGCTTCGCGTGCCACAGGATTGTTCCTTTCGCAGGATCGAACGCGATGAAGTTGCCGACGGGATCGCCCGTAAACAACAGCTTGCCGGCCGTAGTCAAAATGCCGGGCGTCGCAAAACTTTCGCCGTGAAATGGATGCGACCAACGGATCTTGCCAGTCTTATAATCGATCGCCTCCAAGATAGCTTGCGACCACACGCCGCTATCGCGTCCGCCGTAGCCCTCCGGATTTTCGCTGGTATCGGTGAGGTAATACACGCTGTACGATTGAATGGCGTTTACAAAGAATAGGCCGGTTGTGGGATCGTACGAAGGCGGGGGCCAATTCGTCGCCCCGCCGGATGCAGGAGCTACTAGCGTGCCATCGGTCTTTGGTTCCTTTGCGGGATTGGGGATCGGCTCGCCGCGTGAATCCACGCCTTTCGACCAGTTCAAATCAATAAACGGCGCGCTTACCAAATGTTTGCCGTTGGTGCGATCGAGCACGAAGAAGTAACCGTTGCGGCTGGCTTGTGCGATCAGTTTTCGCGGCTTGCCGTCGAAATCGGCGTCGAACAGCACGGGAGTCTCGACGTTGTCCCAATCGTGCGTGTCGTGCGGCGATGGTTGAAAATACCAAGCCATCTTGCCGGTGTCAGCATTGAGCGCCACAATGGAGCAGGTGTAAAGATTGTCGCCTTTGCGGCCCTGTCCGGCATGTACGGGATTCGGATTGCCGGTGCCCCAATAAATCAGATTCAATTCCGGATCGTAAGTGCCGGGCATCCATGTCATGCCGCCGCCGTGCCCCATGGATTCTTTGTTGGGCCACGTCTCCGATCCCGGCTCGCCGGGCTGCGGTTCACTATTCCAGCGCCACTGCACTTTGCCGGTTTCCGGATCGCGCGCTTCGAGATACCCGGGAACGTCGAGCGAATCGCCACCCACACCAACCAGGACATGATTCCCGATCACCAGTGGCGCGGGCGTTGAGAAGTATTGCTGTTTCAAATCTCCGATCTCCACCACCCAGCGCTGACGGCCGGTGTTCTTGTCGAGAGAAACCAGATTATTGTCCGGAGTCTCAAAGAACAGCCAATTTCCATAAATTCCGACGCCGCGGTTTCCGATGTGGATGCCGCCTTTGGTCTGCCAGCGATAATGCCAAAGCTCCCTGCCGCTTCGCGCATCCACGGCCCAGGCATGATCGGGGATGGTGAAGTACAACACGCCATTGACTTCGAGCGGCGTGGACTTGATGGAATTTCCAAACGGACTGCCTCCACCGGTATTCGCGTGATAGATCCAAGCGAGGTTGAGGTTTTTTATGTTCGATGAATTGATCTGCGTCAGCGGACTGTAGCGGCGTCCGGAATAGTCGCCGTTGTATGTGGGCCAGGTGTCGGTGGGAGGCTGGAGCAGTTTCGCCGGGTCGAGTTGCTGCGCCGATGCGAGAGCCGCGGAAATCACCAGCAGCGAGAGAGCCCGCGCCTTCATTTCAAGGTCTCCAAATACGCCAGGATGTTGTGCATGTCGGCGTCCGAGTATTGCTTCAACAGATCCAAATGTTCTTGCAACGGATCGTGCACGGCTACTTTCACACCCGTGCCATCCAGCGACCAGGAACGATATTCGCCGCTGGAATCCTTCAGTGCGACGTTGAAGTCATCCAGGTATTGCAGCGCTCCTGCATACGTCTGGCCGGATGGCAGCGTGACAGTCACCGTGGTTTGCGCGCGAGGATGTGGAGGCGGCGCCGGCATGCCCGGAAAGCCTCTCGTTACGGGATAAAGGAACCTGGATTGGAGCGCCACGGGATCAAACCGGGTGGCGATGCGAGCCAGATCGCCCGTTGGCGAATGACAATTCGCGCAGTGGCTGGCGAAATAGCTCTGTCCGGCGGACGCATCGCCAGTGACGACATTCAGAATCTTGTATTCCATGCGATTGGCGGCGGATTGCGAGCGCGAAAGAAAGAACGCGGCGAGATCCTTGATCTGTTCCTGCGTGAACGCGAACTTCGGCATGCCTTTGTCCGGACGGCCGTTCAAAATCACAGGACCAATCTCTTTGCCGCTGCCTTCGTCGTGCAGCACCAAGACCGAGCGGACCAGATCCGGTCCGGAATTTCCGCCGGTCGCGTTGGTTCCGTGGCAGAAACCGCAACTTGGAACATATAACTTCTGGCCCCGCTCTACCGCAGCGGGATCTGGCGGCGCTCCGATGTTGAAAAAATTTCGGAAGCTGAATGTGTTGGAAGCCGGGCGTTGCTGCGCTGGCGCTTGCGGTTCTTGGGCGAGCAGGCTGGCAGCGAGCAACGCGCCCAGAGTGCCAGAGGTCTTCCAGAGCGCTCGAACGGGGAGAGCCATGGAACGTTACTTCGTGGAATCCGCCGGTTTCGGTGGCCGTGCGTAGTAGCTGTCCAAGAACTCGTAGCGATCGCGATGCGCCGCTGGAGCCGCGTGTGCATCTACGTCCAGATGCATCACTGCATAGCCGTTTTTGCTGGTATTCTCCGGCCACTTCGGCAACCCTGGGCCGTTCGGATCGCCGGTCTTGGCGAAGTTGCTCCAATAGCTTTGAATCAGGTCGGAAAGCTTGCGATCCTCAGGCTGCCAGTCGTAGCCTTTCAGCGAATCGAGCGCGCCAAAGACGTATTCGATTTCCGATGCGTGCACCGCACCGAACAGCTTCGGATCCATTCCGTTGATCTTGTTGTCGGGTGAGGGCGGACGGATCCGGCCGAAGATGTATTCGTAGACCGGTTTGCCGCTAGTCTTGCGCTGCAACTCCACCCATTTCCAGGTTCCGTAGACGATGAACTGGTCGCTGGCGAGATCGATGGCTGACTCCAAGCCTTCGGCATCGGTACCGGCTGCATAGAGCTTTAAGAGCTGAGCTTCATCGGCAGGGAACTTGTCGTGAATCTGCCCGCGGAATTTTTCCGCGGTCGTTTTTCCCATGACGGCCGGGAACGACATTTCTTGGGCATTCCATCCGGCGATCAGCGGTACGTGCGCCTGTTTCCCAGCCGAGTAAATGGCAGTTGCCGATTCGGGCAGGAAATAGCCATCAACGTTGGGGCCGAATCGAAAACCGTTGGACTTGGTTGCGGCGAGCAGTTTTTCAGCCGGGATCGCGCGCATTTCAGCCAGATTGGCGGCCTTCTGTTCGGTCGCGAACTTTGCACCGTCCTGCTCAGTCTTGGAGACGGCCATGGCTGCGAGTGTCGCGCCGAAAAACGCGCCGCTCTCGCCGATGGCACGCGCGATCAGGCCCTTCGAAAGGGGCGTAGCCATCTGCGCGCTGACGGAAAAGGATCCGGCCGATTCGCCGAAGATGGTGACTTTGTTGGGATCTCCGCCGAAAGCAGCGATGTTCTTGTGCACCCAGCGCAGAGCTTCCAACTGATCCATCAATCCGTAGTTGCCGGAAGAATGATGGCCGGATTCTTTACTGAGCTCCGGATGCGAATAGAATCCGAAGATCCCCAGGCGGTAATCCATGCTCACGACGACCACGCCTTTGCCGGCCAGCACCTCGCCGTTCTGGCGCGCTTCGGATGTCGCGCCGGCCTGGAAGCCGCCGACGTAGATCCACACCATCACGGCCAGCTTCTCGTTCGGCGATTTGGCGGGGGTCCAGACGTTGAGGTGAAGACAATCTTCACTCATGCCTTCGTCATGGAAAACCATGTCATCGAAGACGTTGTTTTGCATGCAGCGATGGCCAAAGTGGTCCGCTTTAAAAGCGCCGCTCCAAGCCGGCGCGGGCTGCGGAGCTTTCCACCGAAGATCGCCGACCGGAGGCGCGGCGTAAGGGATGCCGAGGTACGCACGAACACCGGGAGTCTTCGCCTCGATGCCTTCCAGAGCGCCGCTCTCCACCTTGACCTGCCCGGAAGGGGCTCCCATGAGCAATGCGTTGAACGCGGTAAGCAGCGCGAGCTCAGCGAATCGAACGGTAGTTCTCAGCTTTGGCATCTTCACATCATATTGCAATCTTCAGATGCAAAGGAGGGCGAGCGCTTCTCGCAGATCCAAGCTCATCACGCACCCTTGGAACTCGTGCAGAAATTGCGGAGAATGGCGGAACGCCGCGCCACCCAATACAATTCTGAGGCCCCGCTCTTTTTGATCGTTTGCCAAGGATCGAATTAGTTCCGCCGCAGCCGGAAGATTGGACACTAGCGTGGTCGAAATGCACAATACCTCGGTGCGGTTGCCGCGGATGATTTCGAGAATCGCGGGCAACGGTGTATTCGATCCGAGAAACCGAACGCTCCAGCCCTTGGATTCCATGGCGTCGGCGACCAGGTTCGCACCGATCTGATGCAATTCGCCCGCGACTCCCGTCACCACCATTTCGCCGCGCGACGGACCCGCAGGCAACAGTTTGGGGTAGATGCTGGCAATGGCATATTGAGTCACTGCGGTAGCCATGTGCTCTTGCGCCACCGAAATCACGTTTTGTTCCCAAAGCTCCCCGACGCGGCAAAGAGCGTCGGCAATGATTTCTACATAGATATCCACCGGCTCCCAGCCGATGATGAGGGCGTCTTCGACGATGCTTAAAGCACCATGTCTGTGCCCTAGCAGAATGGCCGTAAGAAATGCATCTGTCGCCGGACTGGGCGGGCGTTCGCAAACATTCATGGCTGCAAGCTGCAGAGTTCGTCCGCTTCCACGCGATTCCGTCCGCTGTTTTTGGCCCGGTAAAGAGCCGCGTCGGTTCGCGCGATAAAAGTCTCCGCCGATTCGTTTTCGATCAGGGCCGCTACTCCGAAACTGACGGTGATCCGCTCCGGGCCATCGAGAATCTGAATGTTGCCGGCCTGTCTGCGGAGCCGCTCCGCGATCGCCAGCCCCTCCGGCAATGCGGTGCCGGGGAACAACAACGCAAACTCTTCGCCGCCATATCGCGCGGCGATGTCATACGTACGCACCTGGCTCCCGAATACGCGTCCCAGCGCCGACAGCACATGGTCGCCCACCACGTGGCCGTAAATATCGTTGATCCGCTTGAAATAATCGATGTCGGCCAGAATCAACGTCAGAGGCTGGTGCTGCCGGTTGGCGCGAGACAGTTCCCGAGCGAGCAGCTCGTCCAGAGTTCTTCGATTGGAAAGGCCGGTCAAGGCGTCGGTTCGGGCGCTGTGTTCGATAGAGCGGTTGGCCGCTTCCAGCTCTTTATTCTTCCGCGCCAGCTCGCGCGCCATGGTCGCCAACTGATTGGTCAGCATTTGCCGCTCGGCCTGCAATCGGAGCGCGTGGGCTTCCTCCACTGCGCCTAGCATCAGAAATCCGCCCGGACAATCCATCAGGCTGACTTCCACCGTGATCGGATAGTCCTCGCCGGCGCTGACGTTCAGCCGGAAAGACTCGTCCTTACGTGCTTCCGTGTAGGCGAGGCGCCGCGCGAAGGATTCCGCCTCGGAAGTTACAATAAATTCCCAGATCCGAAGATCGCTGTTCTGGTCGGGATGCGAAGGGAATATGCGTTTGGCGGCGCGGTTGCGCAATCGGATGCTTCCATCGGGGTGGAGCAACAGAGCGAACACCGTGTCGGATTCGTTCAGCCATCGCGAGAGCGCGACCGTCTGTCCCTCGATTGCGCAATTCAGGCTGAGTTCGGCGTACGGGTCGTCGAGGCTATGGCCAACGAAAATTTCCGTAAGCGATACATCGCACCCCCAATCGCGATTCGTTTGCTTACTTCCCCAGCAACGGAAATTCGCCTCGGAATCCCAGCGAGTGATCAACAGAAAGACGGACCCGTCGGCAGCATCCATGAGCACGCCGGAGCCGCAGAATCCGTTCTCATTTTCCAGCTCGCGTGCGTGAGTCAGAAATTCAATACGCGCCGGATCTTCAGCACCGGCGCGCGCGCGGAAACGGGAAATGACAGTGACCATACGGCTCGATACTTCTTTGTGCCGCGAGCCGCGTGATCCTCTCAGGATTCTCAGTCGTAGCGCAGAACCACCATGGGATCAACGCGCGAGGCGCGGCGCGATGGGATATAGGCCGCCGCGAAACCAGCAGCTACCACCAACGCACCGATTGCGATATAGGTCAACGGATCCTGCGCCTTGATTCCATAGAGAAACGAAGCGATCCAGCGGGAGGCAGCCAACGACACCGGAATTCCGACCAGCACACCGGCCAGGACCATTCGGAGTGTGTCGCGCATCACCATCCGGATTACTTGGACGCGCGCGGCGCCCAGCGCCATCCGAATGCCGATCTCGCGCGCTCTTTGCGCCACCGCGTTGGCCAAGACGCTGTACAGCCCCACCATGGCAAGCACGATCGCCAGTGCTCCCAGAATCGTGGAGACGGTGGCGAGCATCCGTTCGGTGGAGAGCGTTTCGCCGATCTGGGTTTCGAGCGTTCGCATGTCAAACAATGGCACCGAACGATCGGCGGCGCGCGCCTTGGCCCGCAATTCGTTGAATACCACGGCAGGATCGCCCGCGATGCGCAGGTGTAGCGTAATGTATCCGAAGTCCCCTTCGAGCAGAGGCACATACAGGACTTCCTGTTTTGCCTCGCGCAGCTCGCGATAGATGGAATCGCGCACCACGCCTACTACTTCGGTATCGCGATCGTTCAGCGCGCTGGTTTTGAAGCGCTGTCCGATGGGATCGCGGCCAGGCCAGAACTTTTTGGCCATCTGTTCGTTGATGATGGCGACGTTCGGCGCACCTTCGCGGTCCCGCCGTGTGAATTCGCGGCCGCGAACCAAAGTCGCGCCAATGGTGGCGAAGTATCCGGGACCAATGGCGTTCATGTAAGTCATCGGGACTTCTTTGGGTTTTTTTGGATAGCCGGGAACGTCCACCGAATAAAGCCATAGGTTGCCCGACATCGGGCTAACCAGAGCCGCGCTGACGGACCGGACACCGTGAATCGTTTCGGCGCGTTGCATCAGACCCTCGATCAGGGCGTGAGACCGCGCGGCCGAATAGTGATTGACGCTGGTGTTAAGCGTTGCAACGGCGACATTCTCCGGCTGGAAGCCCATCGGAATGGATTGCAGATTGTGCAGACTGCGGAGTAACAATCCGGCGCCGGCTAATAAGGTGATGGAAAGCGCGACTTGGATGACAACCAAGGCTCCCGCCAAGCCGCCGCGACGTCTTCCACCGCCGGTGCTTTCGGATTTGAGCACGGGTCCTACGCCGGTTTTTCCAGATTCGAGCGCCGGCGCAACGCCGAAGAGCAGGACGGTCAGGCCGGTGATCGCGATTAGAAAAGCCACCACGGCGAAATCCGGCCGGACGTTAATCTGACTGTTCTCCGGTGCGAGCCGCAGCAAAAGATCGGAGATCCAGATTGAGAGGAGCAACCCGGCGGACGCGCCAGCGACCGCCAACAGCGCACTCTCGGCCAGTTGTTGGCGGATTAACGCCCATCGCCCGGCGCCGAGCGCCATGCGAATGGCGACTTGCTTTCGTAGACCGGCCGCGCGCGCTACCAAAAGGCTGGCAACATTCGCGCACGCGATCAGCAGCAGAAGGGCGACCAGGAACATGAGGAACAAGAGCGGGCGTTGGTAGCTCATGCGCACATTGTCGAATCCTTGTTTGCCATCCTCGACGAGCAAACGAGCGCGCGGCCCGGGCGCGGTGTGCCGGTTCGACATCTCGAAGGTAAAATCCTTCTTGGCGAGCGGAAGAGTAGCGAAGCGGGAATCGAGAACTGCTTGGGCCCGCGCTTCCGTGACGCCGGGTTTCAGGCGTCCTACGAAATTCAGCCAACTGTTCCAGGTGCGGAATGGCGGTTGGACTTTCGGATCTCCCTCCCGAGGACTGATCTGAGCCGACATCATGAGCGGTACATAAATCTGCGCGCGTGTGCCTTGGTCGGTTCCATCGAAACCGGCGGGCGTGACCCCCAAAATCGTATAAGCTCGGCCGTTAATTTCCACCTTTTTTCCGGCGATATCGGGCGCCGAGCCGAAACGGCGCTGCCACAATCCATAGCTGAGAACACAGACGGGATGGCCCCCCGGAACTACGTCATCGTCGGGCGCAATCAATCGGCCCAATTGAGGCCTCACGCCTAAAATCGGGAAGAAATTGCCAGTGACGAGTTGTCCGGGAACACGCTCCGTGGCCTCCTCGCTAGCCAGATTCATATTGGTGGAGTACACAGCGGCGAGTCCGGTAAGAACTTGGGGGGCATCGCGCAGGGTCAAATATTCCTCGTAGCCCATTTCGTCGAAGACATTGCCCTTTTTGGAGGCGTAGCGCAGCAATACCAGCTCGCTCGGCCTTTGAACCGGCAGCGATCTGAGTACGACTGCGTTGGTGAAGGAGAAGATCGCGGTGGTGGCGCCGATCCCCAGTGCCAAGGAGGCAATCGCCACGGTAGCGACGCCGGATGAACGGCGCAAAGTCCGAAGAGCGTAGCGAAAATCGTTCATGGTTCCCCCAATTCTCTCAGAGAGAGACGCCTATGTCAGGAATTGGTAAGCAAATCAACTCGACATGCTAAACTCGTCCTCGCCATGGCAAACTTCTACGAAGAGTTCAAGGTCCGGGGCCAGGATCTGGTGGAAAAGATAAAGAGCCTGGTGCATGAGGGAAATGTCCGGCGGATTATTTTGAAGGATGAAAAGGGGCATACTTTTCTCGAGATCCCTCTCACCATTGCCGCCGTGGGGGTGGTCGCAGCTCCGCTGCTGGCCGGGCTAGGTGCGATCGCGGCACTAGTCTCCAATTTCACATTGGTGGTAGAGCGATCCCCTGACGAGCCGACGAATAAAACCTGACGGTGGGGCGCCGCAGGCCGCACGGTACGCGGCGTGCTTGTCTTTCCGCTGGCATGGCTCAAATCGAGACGCAATACTTCGGCACGATGACCTATCGCGAGGAGTCGGTGTTCGATTTTCCGGTTGGGTTGCCGGCATTTCTCAACGAAAAACGCTTCGTCCCCATCGAATCGCCGGAGCACTCGCCGCTGCTTTTTCTGCAGAGCATGCTTCAACCCTCGCTTTGTTTTCTGGCGCTTCCCATCCAAGTAG
>DATGIH010000451.1:0-12629 GCA_035295865.1 Bryobacteraceae bacterium | reverse complement strand
ATTCTGATCATTTGTTCTCGAATTGCACTGAGCGCATCGCATGCGTCGGCTACTTATCTGGATCTCAAGGACGGCGCCTCCCCAATCGTTTTCAATACCGATGCCGGCGGGAATGTCTACGGTGTGTACAACGCAACGAGTCCTACAGGTGAGTTCCGTGTTCGTATCATCAAGAGCAACTCGCAAGGCGACACACTATTATCCACAGACCTCGACCCGAACATTCGCATCAACATTGTCGGCGTCGCAGCGGACGGGAATGGCAATGTCGTCGTGGCGGGAAACGTGTCGACTACGCAAAATCTCCCGTTAGTCTCTCCCCTCTTTCGGGCGACGGCCGGTCCAGCATTTGTTATGAAATTCGACCCCTCGCTGCAGAAGGCTCTGTTCTCAACGTTGGTGGGGGGACCCTCCGCCACTTCATACGCGCAGGGGTTGTATCTCGATACCTCGGGGAACATTTTTCTGACCGGTTCAACTGTCGACCCGCAATTTCCCGTTACCCCTGGCGCTTATCAGCAGCCCCCTCAGGACTTCCTAGACGACGCCTTCTTGATGGAAATATCCAGCGCTGGTACACAATTGATCTTCTCCACACATTTTGGCGGAGAATTCGGCGTCGACAGCACCATGGGATCTGCGGGAACCGTAATCAGGATAGATTCCGTTGGCGACGTAATTCTCGCCGGGATCACGCGAGAACCTGGGTTGCCCCTCACGGCTGGATCGTTCTCACCAACCTGCGGCAACTGCCACGCCCATCTTGGCGCGGGCTTTTTAGCTAAGTTTGATCCACACGGGAAGCTGCTGTGGGTTTCCTACATCCCAGTTTCTGCGACGGCGACCGTATCGACGATTGTTTCAGCACTCACTGTAGCGAGCGATAACAGCATTCTGGTGGGCGGCGGTACCTCTCACGGTTTTCCGGTGACCCCTGGAGCGCTGCAGACTACATTTCCTCAACCCTCCGGAACCGCCGGCTTCGTGATCCGCGTTAGCCCGGACGGAGCTCAACTTCAGTGGGCAACTTACTTCGGCGGCGGCGGATCGAGCAGCGTCAACGGGATTGTGATCGATTCGGCCAACGAGATCTGGATCAGCGGAACCTCGTTGCTCGCCGCTTCTCTTCCGGCGTCAAAATCAACGCCGGTATTCGGCACCCCGTATGTTGCCGGCCTATCGGCGGATGGTTCCACGTTGATCGATTTCTTCAGCACTCCGGAAGGCGGCGCCGGACTCGGCATCGGCATCACCACAGACGATCGCAAGCTATCGGTGGGTGCGGCAGGCGGGATTCTTTCCGTTGCGCCTGGAGCCGGACCGTCTTTACTCGGCATTGTCAACTCTGCCGCGACGCACGTATCGACAACCGTTGCGCCGGGCGAGCTGGTGTCGCTCTACGGAATCGGGATTGGTCCTGCGGTTCCTGTCAGCGCGAAGTTAACCGATGGAGCCGCGCCAAATGTTTTGAGCGGGGTTCAGGTTGTTTTCGACGGAGCAGCCGCTGGAATGCTCTACGCTGGTCCAAATCAGATCAACGCGGTGGTGAACAATCCCACGGGCGCCGAAGGTCAGGATACGGCGCCCGACCGCGCTTCCATCCAGGTCATAACACCGAACGGAGTGATCGATGGCATCCACATGTCGAACCGCTTCGGCGCGCCACAGGTCTTTCAATCCACGCTCGAACACAACTCAGGACTCGCTGCCGCGATGAACCAGGATGGGTCCGTCAACTCAAAATCGAATCCCGCCGCTCCCGGATCCATCGTCGCCGTCTGGGTATCCGGATGCGGATCGTACGGTTGTTCCATCGTGTTGAATTCTCCCAATTCCGCGGAAGTGGTGTACGACGGACAAGCACCCGGGCTGGTAAATGGCTTGTTTCAAGTCAACTTTCGCCTGCCCTTGATCTCCGATACGACAAGCTTCGGTTTTGTTGTCCTTGCAAGAGACGCAAGCGATGACACCGCTGCAAGTGATGTCCGCTTCGTTTACATGAAACCGAACTGATTTTGCGTTCAGACGTCCCGCGTTTAAGAATGAAACAGTATGGACGTCCACCTGATCGACGGGACCTACGAGTTGTTCCGCCACTTCTTCGCCGTGCCCTCGTCGAAAGACGCGAAGGGCAACGAAATCGGCGCCGTGCGCGGAGTGCTGATGTCCGTGCTCGGATTGATCGAAGGCGGCGCAACCCACGTCGGCGTGGCGACGGACCACGTTGTCGAATCGTTCCGCAATCATCTTTTCGCCGGATACAAAACCAGCGAAGGTGTCCCTGAGCCGCTGCTCGCGCAGTTTCCGGTGCTCGAAGAAGCTCTCGCTGCCATGGGCGTCAAAGTTTGGCCTATGGTGGAGTACGAAGCCGACGACGCGCTGGCATCCGCTGCGGTGAAGTCGGCGCTGGATGAGCGCGTTGGCCGGGTGTTCATCTGCACGCCGGATAAAGATCTTGCGCAATGCGTCTCCGGCACGCGCGTGGTGCAGTTGGATCGCATGCGCGGAATTCTGCGCGACGAAGCGGCCGTTGTAACCAAGTGGGGCGTCAAGCCGGAATCCATTCCGGATTATTTGGCGATGGTCGGGGACAGCGCGGACGGTTTTCCGGGATTAGCGGGCTGGGGTCCGAAGGCCGCTTCCGTAACGCTTGCGCAATATGGACATTTCGAGAATATTCCGAAGAACTGGCGTGAGTGGCCGCCATCGATCCGCGGCGCGCAACGTCTCGCCAGCGTGCTGTTCGAAGATTGGAACAACGCGCTGCTGTATCGAGTGCTCGCCACCCTGCGCACGGATGTTCCGGTTTTTGAATCCGTGGACGAACTGCAATGGAAGGGCCCGCGTCCCGAATTCGCAGAATGGAGCAAGCTGATTCAAACTCCGGGCTTGGACACGCGTGCGAAGGCAGCGGCTAAGAAGAGCTGAGGACTACCAAACCACTCTTACTCCACGGAAAACTTCTGCCGTGCTTCATAGGTCTGTCCGCCCAAATTGTCTCGCACCGTCAGCACGATCGTGTATTCGCCGGCCGCCTGATCCTTCGGGAAATTTAGATTGAGAACGCCCGGCTGATAGCGCTGCGGATAAAACGGAGCATCCTTCTGCGCCGCGGCGTGCGGTTCCGTGTATGCAACCGAACCATCGGCGCGCAAAACCGCGAGCCCATATTCGATGTCGAACTGATTCTTCTCGCCGATCTTGTAGCCGGTCATGATAAACCGCGCCCACAACGAATCTCCCGGACGATACGCCGCAACCTGCAACGGCTTCGTGTCGTCCTCACTGCGCAGAAACCGGAAATCGCGCGCGACCAAAGTATCGCTCACCGGCACGTCCCGGCCTTTCACCTCAAAAGTCGCGCGCGCTTCCACCGTGGCCCTGTTGCGTTCGTCCACCACATTCACCACCACCTGATATTGGCCGGAATCCGCCAGCGGCGGAATCACGATGGTCTCGCGCAGCTTCGGCTTCCAATCTTTATCTTCGGGCGCCAGCGTCGCTTCCACCTTGTTCTTTTCCTCCGGCTGCAGCAGAACGCCGCGTGCGTCCTTGGCTTGAATCTGGTAGGTGATGAAAATCTCGTCCTTCTCCGACTTGCTGTAGCCATTCACCAGGCAACTGAAGAAAACGGATTCCCCCGCTAGAAATTGATAGTTCGCGGCCAGCCCCGGACCATCCTCGCTCTGCGCAAAAACCATCCGCGTCACAGCCAGTTTTTTATCGGCCGGCGCGGCATTGCACACCAGCGCGGCGCTGAGCGCCACCATTGCAGGAAGCAATTTCATGGAACTACACCTTTATTCTAATCGTTGACTTCGGCGCGGGATTGACGCACATTAAAACGAGTGCCGTTGATCCTGATTTTCCTGCTGCTGGGCCAGCTGCTGTTCGCCCAAGCCACGCATCCGCTTACCGGACGGCAGATCGCGCCGGTGATGGGCGCGGGCGGCGCAGGATGGTTGGATCGCCCGGAGCGCGAATCCGAAGAGGCGCCCGATCAAGCGATCCATCTGTTGGGATTGCGCGCCGGCATGACCGTCGCCGACGTGGGCGCGGGCACTGGATACATGTCGCTTCGCATGGCCCGCCGCGTCGGACCCACCGGCAAGGTCTACGCCAACGATCTGCAGCCGGAAATGCTGGAAAAGTTGCGCGCCAATAGCCAGCGCGAAAAACTGGCCAACGTGGAAACCGTGCAAGGCACCGCGTCCGATCCAAAGCTCCCGAAGAACGCTATCGATCTCGTGCTGCTGGTCGATGTTTATCACGAGTTCTCCGAACCGCAAGCCATGCTCGACCACATTCGCGAAGCGCTGAAGCCGGATGGCCGCCTGGTGCTGCTCGAATATCGCAAGGAAGATCCGAAGGTCCCGATTCGCCCCGAGCACAAGATGAGCGTAGCGGAAGTAAGAACCGAAGTGGAAGCCGAAGGCTACAAGCTGGATCAGGTGATCGAAAAACTCCCGCGGCAGCACATTATCATTTTCAAAAAATCGGCAAAGGGCAGCTGATGGACAGCGGCATCCTCTCCGGCATTCGCGTCGTAGATTGCGGAACCTATATCGCGGGCCCCGCCGCGGCGGTGGTGATGTCGGATTTCGGCGCCGACGTCATCAAGATCGAGCGGCCGCCCTATGGCGATCCGTATCGTTATCTTTCGCTCGTTCCCGGCATGCCGCTTTCGCCGCTGTTCTACTGCTGGATTCTGGACGCCCGCAACAAGCGCAGCGTCGCGCTCAACCTTGGCGATGACGCCGCGCGCGAAGCCCTGCTCGCCATCGTCCGAACCGCCGATGTTTTCATCACCAACTACCAAGGCCCGCTGCTCGAAAAATTCCGGCTGCGTTACCAGGATCTCCGGCAAGAAAATCCGCGCCTGATCTTCGCGCACATCACCGGCTATGGAGAAACCGGCGCGGACGCCGACGAACCCGGTTATGATTTGACAGCGTATTGGGCGCGTTCCGGTCTGATGCAAACCATCCACAACGCCGACGCCGAGCCCGCGCAATCGCCCGCCGGCTTTGGCGATCATCCCACCGCGATGGCTTTGTTCGCCGGCATCATGCTGGGCCTTTATCGCCGCCAGATCACCGGCGAAGGCATGAACGTCACCACGTCGCTGATGGCGAACGGCGCTTGGTCGAATGCGTGTGGCATTCAAGCCGCGCTGGTGGGCGCCGACTTCGTGCCGAAATGGACCCGCTCCACCACGGTCAATCCCATCGTCAATCACTACGTCACCCGCGACAAAGCGCGCTTCCTAACGTGCTGTCTCGATCCCAAAAAAGATTGGCCGAGTCTCTGTCGCGCGCTGGATCGTCCGGAACTCGCCGATGATCCGCGGTTCCGCACGCCTGAACTTCGCCGAGCCAATGGGCCGGAGCTGGTCGCGATCATCGATGCCGCGGTGGGCGCAAAAACCATGTCCGAATGGAAAGAGATTCTGCGCGCCAACGGCGTCATTTGGGGCGCAGTTCCAACTACGGAACAAGCGGCGCGCGATCCGCAAATGGAAGCCAACGGCGTCTTCGCCGAAATCGAGCCGGGACTGCGGACCGTCGCGAATCCGCTGACCATCGAGGGCGTGGAAAAAGAGAAGCCGCGCATGGCGCCCAAAATCGGTGAGCACACCGTGGAAGTGCTCAAAAGCGCCGGCCTCTCGGACGAAGCCATTCGAAGTTTAATCGAAAGCGGCGCGGCGATGTCCGGAAGCTAAGGCTGCACGTACACGCTCGAAGGGCCCAGCAAGTTCACGTGCGGAACTTCCGTCTTGAGCTTCAAGCGCGTTTGACCAGGCTTCCCTTGGGTCACGAACGTGAGCAGGTACTGATTGCGCAGGTGCTGATTCAGTTCCTTGAAGTACCGCGCGAAGGAGACAGGTGTCGCGTCTCCCAACCAAAAAAATTCGCCGCCTGTTTCCTCTGTGAGCTGTGAGAGATAGTTCTGGCCCCAGTTGATTTGCCAGCGGCTGTGTCCAAAGTGTCCGGCGCTCGGAAAATAGATTGCATTCACCACTACGCCCGCCCGCTGGGAGGCCGCGATCGCGCGATCCAAATAGAGGTTCGAAGGACCCGGCCCATTATCCGGATCCACGCCGCTCGTAACCATCACCACTTCGCGTGCCGCATCGCCAGCCGGCCATTTCTTGATCAAATCGCTCAACGCTAGATATGGACTCGCGGAGACGCCGGGTTGCGCGATCGGCAAGCGAATCGCTTTCGCGGCCGCCGCATGATCCGCCGTTGGCTTCTGTAACGCGTCCACCGATCCGTTGCGCAAATATCCGATGCCAACTTTTGTCGCAGCCGGTTGCTCCAGCACGAAATGCCGCAGCTCTTCGAATTCCGTGCCCAGCGACGAATCGGCGCCGTCATCTATCAGCAGCCATAGCTCAATCCCCGCCGGATCGTTCTGAACCGGCGACCAGCCTGTGACGCGCATGCGCTGGTTGTCCAGATACACCATGACATCTTCTTTGTTCAGACTCGGCGGCGCAGCGTCTTTCACGCCTTCGACGGTAACCACAACGCGCGCCGGATGCTCCTGCGCCAGCAGAACGCCTGCCGACACCAATACGGCGCACAACGTCTTTTTCATGGGAGTGCCTCCGCATGTTGGACGCATGCCGCGGCTCTCCCGATTCAGCCGCCGGTCTAAATCCCTGTAAACGCGCCTAAAACCCGCAGCCCGATGCCCAATCCAGCGCGCAATTTCGCAAAGCGCGGCGCGGGCGGATTACAGAACATGGTTCCATCACCCGACGGTCCGGCCACAGTCACTGGCAGCTCCGGCGTCAGGCCTCGATCGCCCTCCAAAACCGGAAGCAATCGCTGCTCAAGCTGTGTCGCGCCATATGCGACCGCGGGCGCTCTCCAGCTCAGTTGTGGCGCGATGAAGAATCCGGATGTCCAACCCTCGCCCGGTGCGTATGGCCGCGTGAGCGCCAGCACCGGCAGCAAGCTGCGCCGGGGATCGCCCATCAACAAAGGCAAAACCGGATGAGCAAATGCGAACACGCTCACCGACGCGGTATATGTCGCGAGTTCAAAAACGCCGGATCCCCACGGCGGCAGCCGCGACCGCACCGATGCTTCCAGCGCGCCGGCGAAACTCGGCGGACCCACCGGTCCCGAAATCCGCCACGATCCGCGCTTCAGTTCCTTCAAACGCACGACCACATCCGCGACGCCTTTCCCAGCCGGACTGAGCAGTACTTGACTGGCATCCGTTGGCTCAAACAATTTCGTCCGATTCAAACGGTCAATGCTTTTGCGAAGCAGCCGCCCATCCAGCAGTTGTCCTTCCTCCAGCAGAAAATTGCGACGCAGCATAGCATCGCTGAAATGACGGTTGCCCAAGAACTCAATTCTTCCGACGCGATAAACAGCGCCGCGTTCAAACGAGGTTGCAAAATCGCCGTCCGGACGCGCAGTCAGCGTAGCCGAAAAATCGAGAATGCCCTGCCGTTCCGCGGCGCGGCGCTGGCGAAGTAGCGCAGCGCAAAAATCGCACGGACGGCTCGCCGCTGGGTGCCGAGGCCCCGCATCGACGTCAATCGCGATCCGTGCACTCTTGCCCCGAATCTCCGCGTTAGCCAGCCGAACTCGCGATTCCAGATAGCCGCGCGAAACATACAAAGAGCGTATGCGCGCGAGATCGGCATCCACGGCTTCCGCCGAATAGGCCGGCGGCAACCGCCAGCCCAGAATGTGCCGAATTCTCAGCGCTCCCAGCGCATGTTGCAGATCCGCAGGGCCCAGCGCGGCCTCGCCCACGAATTGAACTTCGCGCACGTGAATCCGCTCGCCCGGCGTGATGGCGAGATGAAGATCGGCTCGCCCTGCCGCCACCGGAATCAGTTCGGGCTGAACGCGTGCGTCCGCATAACCATCCGCTTCGAGCTGCTTGCGAGCCTCGCGCGCAATCGCTTCCGCCCGCGGCCGATCCAGCAGCGTACCTTCCGGAATCGCCAATCGCACGCCTAACGTCGATGGCTCCAGCAGCATTTTGCGCAACAAGTAGCGCCGGGCTTCGACCACGCGGAAGCGAACGTCCTCACCCACAACCTCCGCCCGGACGTCTTCGAATCGCCCCGTGTTCCACAACGTTCGAACGTCCCGCGAGACATCGGCGGCGTTGTACGGCCGGCCCACCTGTGTCGTCAAAGCGACTTGCATCCGGCTGCCGCTCACCGATACGGATCGCACTACCGCAGGCTGCGAAACACTGGATTCCAAGGGCGGTTTCGCGATCAACATCCGCGTTGCAAAATAGAAAAGCGCGCAGCAGGCCGTCATGTCGCAAGACCTCGTTGCAGTCTGTGTTCCAACACGGCCGGGCCCGCTCAGGCGCGGTTGAAGTTCGTGTAAACTAAGTCACCGGCTATGCGGCACGCCAAATCCCACACAGCGGCCCTCATTCTCACCTTTTTGGCGATCGCGCTTCCGTTTCTGGTGAACGAGTTCGTGGGCGAAGCCACCGTCATGGATTCGAAATTCTTGCGCCCTCTCAGCCGTGAATTTTGGTATCGGCATCTGGTGCCCGGCGAAATTCACAAGACACGCATTGACGAATTCACCATCGTCTCCATTGCTCGAGATGTGGAGCCGGGCTGGGCATTAGGGGAAAATCGCTGCACGCATCGTTTCTTTATGGCGAAACTCTTGCGGAAAGTGGCGGATGCGGATCCCCGCCTGATCGTCATCGACAAATGGTACGGCAAGATTCCGGAGAACGTCTGTGCTCCCGGAACGGACGGCACCTCTCTACTGCAGGAAACCGTACAAGCGATCTCCTCCAAAGTCCCCATCGTCTTGGCGCTCGGATCTTACACCCGCGATGAAGTGCTGCAATATTGCCCGCCCGGAAAGGCGCAGGAGTTGAAACCGGAGGAGATGGTACTGGGGGACTCAGCGTCGTTAGAGGAAGGTTCGGCTCCAGGCCGGGTGATTCTGGGGCTGGCAAGAGTCAATCTGGACATCCGGAAAATCCCGCTCGGTTGGATGGTCTATCAGGATTGTGCCGACGTGGGAGAGAAGCGCGCCAAGCCTTGGCCCACTCTGGCGGTCGCCGCCGCGCAGGTGCTCGATCCCAACATCATGCAGGGCAACAATCTAACCGAGCTGCAGAAAAAAGTTACCCATCCCTACACGAAGCTGGAAGAAGAAGGCACATTCAAAACCGTTTCCGCGATTCACATGCTGTGCAAGAACGCCGGTCCAAAAGTGAACTGGGAAAACTGCGAGGTTACCGACGGTCAGGATGCTCGCAGAGAGTTCAGCCATAAAGTCGTGATCGTCGGAGAGATTTGGCGGGATTTGCACAAATTGGGGGAAACGGTCTACACCGGACCCGAACTGCAAGCCAATTACATCGCCGCCCTTTTGGATCAGAGCATTCTTCAACCCGTCTCCAAGTGGGTGACCGTTCCACTGAGCTTCGTGTGGCTGGCTTTCATCTTCTGGATTTTCTACGGCTGGCGGCCGGAGTTGCCGGCGCTCGCTTTGGTTGTGAGCGCCGTACTGACCTTCGGCCTCGGGTGGCTCTTTAGCGCCGTGATTACCAAACAATTCGGTGTCTTTGCCGACGTCATACCGCCGACTTTTCTTGAGATAATAGGACTGTACCTGGCGAGAAAAATCGAGATGGCGCTGGACGATCATCCCAAGCCGGGAAGGGCGGTACACAACGCATGAAGGCGGTAATTTTATTAGCCTGCGCGGGCCTGGCGTGGAGTCAGAGCCAACCTCAGCAAAAAGATCCGGCGGGCGCGCAAGCCGGCAGTTCCGGCAAAACCAGAGAGCAAATGGGATCCGGCGGAAGCACGGAAACGCCGCTGCGCAAATGCGATTCTCCCGACACCACGAAGCCCGACGCTACAAAAACCACGAAGAAGAAAAAAGCGAAGAAGCCCGCTCCTGCTAAGACGTCCTAGTTTCCTCCAGCAAACCGGCGGAAGAAACTATCCTGCTTCCACTCCGGCCGCTCATTTGCATTCGCCACATGCTCGGCCAGCTTCAAGATAATCGCGTTGAACTCCGCCGCCGCCGTCTTGTCCACCGGCTGATTCAAATCGTCGGATGGCGCGTGATACCGGTTTTTTAACCACTCCTTGTGCAGCTTTTCCTCCGCCGATCCCGGCAAATATCCGAACTTGAACGCCAACGCGGGAACACCCTTCTTGATGAAGCTGTACTGGTCGCTGCGGATAAACAGATTGCGCTGCGGCTCCTTATCCGCCTGCACTTCCACGCCCGATTCCTTAGCGATCACGCGAATGTCGTCGCCCAACGTGGATTCCGCCAGTCCCTGCACCTCGATGTAGTGCAGCGCATGCAGCGGCAGGAACATGTCCAGATTGATATCGGCCACGATGTTCTTCTCGTTCACCGTCGGATGTCCCGCGAAGAAGCGCGATCCCTGCAGCCCCTTCTCTTCGCCGGTCACCGCAAGGAAAACCATCGACCGCCGTAGCTTCACCTTCGATTCGTGGATGAGCCGGGCGATCTCGAGAATAGAAGCGATGCCGGAAGCATCGTCCATCGCGCCGTTATAGATGGTGTCGCCGTTGATCGCCGGTCCCACGCCCACATGATCGAGATGAGCGGTGAGAAACACATACTGGTCTTTCAATTTCGGGTCGGACCCGGGCAGCATCCCCGCGACGTTCTGCGATTCCACCTGCGATTTCTTGAATGCGACGTGGCCGCGAATCGTCACTTTCAAGGGGAAATGAGGCAATGCCTGATCGGCGTCGGCGGCTTTCAAAATTTCCTCGATGCTGTGACCGGTTCCCTCAAAGAACTTATCGGCATGCTCCGGATTCACGGTGATTGCCAGTCGCAGCCCCGTCGTTTCATCGAACGCAGGATCGGACAAAGACATGGACGGCATGGAATGTGCAAGCGCCTGGCGCGACCAGGGAATGTCCATCGATTTCGGATTCGGAATATTTGCGATCCCCACCGCGCCCGCCGCTTTCAGGTATTTCCAACGCTCGGCGGCCGATTGATAATGCGATTTCAACGGCCCGGGAATCGACTTCGGCCCACCCGCGAGATACACCACGATCTTTCCTTTGACATCGAGTCCCGCCAGATCGTCGTAATGTTTCTCCGGAACCCCGAACCCATATCCGGCAAACACGGCCGGCGCTTCCGTTGACTCCTGGATATCGCCGCGCAGGCCCAGGTTCGCATCTTCTCCCAATTTGAGCCGCTCTTCGCGGCCATCGCGAATGAGCGTGAGGCTCGACCGATCGTCCACAATCTGCTTCACGTCAAATTTCACCGGCTGAAAATATCCGGATGTCCCAGCCGGTCTCAATCCCGACCGTTCGAATTCGCCAGCCACATAACGCGCTGCTTTCAGATGGCCTTCGCTCCCGGTATCCCGCCCCTTGAGATCGTCACTCGCCAGGTATTCGATATGCGACCACCATCGTTTCCCTTCCGCTTCGTAATCGGTAGCCGCGATCAGAAGGCAAACGGCGAACAGCCCCAGGAACAGCAACGACTTTTTCATTTCGCAGCAGCCTTTTGTGCTTTGAATTCGGCGCGCCGTGTCCGGATTTGCGCCGCATGATTTTCCGCGTGCTCCGCAATGAGCTGCAGCAGGAACTTCAGCGACATTGGCCCACGCTCGCTGTGCACGCCTTCGCGATCGAACGTCGCCGCCGGCAGATCCTTCAGCAATTCGTAATTCTCTCCGCGAATGCGCCGAAACGTTTCCAGGGCCGGCGATGTTTTTCTTCGCGTGTAATCCAGATTCGCGGCCCACGCCTTTTCGTCGTAAGCTTCGATCTTGGGATTGTCTTCCGCAATGATGCGCCGCAATCTCATTCCGGCCACCATTTCGGAATCGGCCAAATGCGCGACAATCTGCCGGATGCTCCACTTGCCGGGTTCGGGCGCGTAATCCAGTTCGGAGCCGGCGGCTCCAGTGATGGAGACAGCAACCATCTCGGCGCCGCGGCGGAGACGCTCCAGGAGTTCGGGAACTTCACTCATAAAATGATGTCGAGTTAACATTATAGTCTTTGGAGTCGAGACGGATGCCTGTAGAGAATAAGCCGCAGCAATTTCGTTGTCCCGGTTGCGCGGCGAACATGGAGTTCGATCCCGCAAGCGGAATGATGAAGTGCCGTTTTTGCGGACAGACGGCGCCCGTTCCGCCGCCTTCCACGGGCGTCGCGCCGCCTCATCCGCTCGACGAGTTCCTGGCGAAGCTGGACGATTCTCACTTGCAGCCCATCGCGCAACAAGCTTTGCAAGTGAGCTGCGCCGGATGCGGTAGTGCGATCACCTTCCAACCGCCCGAAGTCGCGGGCATTTGCCCATTCTGCGGAGCAGACATCGTCGTGCAACCCAAAGCGGCCGATCCGATGATCGCCCCCGATGGCTTGCTTCCCGCTAAGGTCCCCAAGAACGATGCGCAGACGCAGGTGCGCCAATGGCTTCAGACTCGCTGGTTCGCCCCCAACGCCCTCAAGCGAATGGCGCGCCAAGAAGCGATCTCGGGAGTCTATCTTCCTTTTTGGGATTACGCCGCCGACACGCACAGCGAATATCGCGGCGAGCGCGGCGACCATTATTGGGAAACCGAAGTCTACGAGGAAAGCGACG
>DATGIH010000450.1:0-8784 GCA_035295865.1 Bryobacteraceae bacterium | reverse complement strand
CCATCGGCGATCGCGCGAATCGCGAGGTGCTGAATATTTTCGAGGCCGTATTCAAAGAACATCCGGAAAAGAAAGATCTGCGCTGGCGCATCGAGCACGCGCAACATTTGAACGCTGCCGATATTCCGCGCTTCGCGAAGTTGGGAGTGATCGCGTCGATGCAAGGAATCCATTGCACTTCCGACGCGCCGTATGTGATTTTGCGGCTGGGACCGAAGCGTGCCGAAGAGGGCGCGTACGTTTGGCAGAAGCTGATGAAATCGGGCGCGGTGGTAACAAATGGTACGGATACGCCGGTGGAAGATGTGGATCCGATTGCGTGCTTCTATGCGTCGGTCAGCCGGAAGTTGAAGGATGGCTCGGTGTTTTTTCCGGATCAGCGGATGAGCCGGATGGAGGCGCTGCGGTCGTACACGGCGAATAATGCGTATGCGGCGTTTGAAGAATCGAGCAAAGGAACGCTCGCGCTCGGCAAGCTGGCGGACGTCACGGTGTTTTCAAAAGATATCTTGACGATTCCCGAAGACGAGATTCCGCAAGCGCAAGCCGACTACACGATCGTCGGCGGGAAAGTGCTCTATCAGAGAGCTCAGTAAACCGGGCCCCAATCGCGGATTTCCCGGCGCATTTCGCGGAGAACCTCGCGTTGGGCGCGCATCGTTTCGCGAACCGCTTCCCGAGCTTCCCGTGCCGCATCGCGGGCGCTGTCGCGCGCGGCCCGCACAGCTTCGCGCTGCGCATCGCGGCTTTCGCGCGCAACTTCCCGGGCCTGTCGCGACTGTTCGCGTGCCTGATCGCGGGCTTCGCGTGCGATCTCACGGGCATGTTCGCGAGCTTCCCGCGCGATCTCGCGGGCTTCCGAACGGTCCCGCCAGTCGCAATCCTCATTTACGTATGCAAAAGCGCATCCCGCCGCAAGTACCGCAACCAACAACACGCCAAGCTTAGCCGTCATACGGCCCTCCTTCTTTGAGGTACAGACGAAGAAAGTTTCATTTTGTTCCGAAAATTTCCGCTAATTTTGAGAGGTCGATGTTGCCCCCGGAGACGATGCAGGCCACCTTGCCATCCGGCGGATTCTTGAGCGCACACGCCACCGGAGCGGCGCCCGCGCCTTCGGCGATAATCCGGTTTCGTTCGGCCATCAAGCGGAGGGCGTCGGCCACCTCGGCGGGGCTAGCCACCAGCACGCCATCGAGCAATCGCTTGGCAAGCTCAAACATCTGTGGAAACACGGACTTACCGCCGATTCCGTCCACGAAAGAACGCTCCGGTTCGATGATCTGCGGCGAACCTGCGTTCCATGAGACGCTCAGCGGAGCGGCGCTGGAAACTTCGGCTGCGAAGATCTTTACGGACGGCTTCAAGGCCCGAATGGCCGACGCGATGCCGCAAGCCAACCCACCTCCACCCCACGGAATGACCACCGCGCTCACTTCCGGCAGGTCTTCCAGAATTTCGAGGCCGATGGTCCCGTTACCTGCCAAAACATTCGGATCGTCGAAAGCATGAACGAACGCGCCCTGCACGCCTGGGTACCCGCGCTCTTCGAAGGCGCGCCACCAGGCTTCGTACGGTACTTTTAGTACCCGGCCGCCCAGCCGCTCGATGGCGCGGATCTTGGTCTCGGGCGCCGTTTCCGGCGCGATCACCGTGCATGGAATCCCGAGTTCTTGCGCGCGCCACGCCACGCCTTGCGCCATGTTCCCGGCGGATGCTGTGACTACGCCTTGGCGAAGCTGGTCCGCCGACATGTGCGCAATGGCGTTGGCCGCACCCCTGATTTTGAAAGATCCGATGGGTTGCAGATTTTCGAGCTTCAGATAAATCTCGCCGGGCGCTTGCAGGCGCACGAGGGGCGTGCGGATCGCTGACGACGCGATCGCTTCACGAGCCGAGCGAATGGCGTTCAGATCCGGAGGGCCGGCTGGCATGGAGCTTTGATTTTAGCCGAGGTTATACGTGAGCGATCGGCTGAGGTTCGGGTTCACGCTCGGGCGCGCGCCATCCGGTTACCTCATGCAGTGCCGCTTTCGCGAGTGTCCCGCGCCGGCCGTTCGGATCGAACTCGACCGCTTTCCGGAAATGCTCCTTCGCTTCCGTCAAGTTGCCGAGTGCCTGCATCGCGCGTCCGGCGCGATAGTGCGTGGCCGCGAGATCGGGCAGGCATTTCGGATTGGTTGCCGCAAGTGCGCTGTCGATGGCGAGAACGGCTTGCGACGATTGACCGGCGCTGGCGAGCGCCCAGGCTTTGAGCGCCCAATAATCGTCCTGAGGCTTGCCATTGTTTTTGATCTGGATCGTGGAGAGCCCGGCGAAATCGAGAATCTTTTCGACAGATTCGAGCGCCTTCTGGGGATACCTGCCTTGACGCAGCAGCATCTCCGTCATGCCGCGATACGGACGTCGCAGCCAACTAAAACTGTGCAGGGCGGCTTCGTAACAGCGCTGCGCTTCGTCATAGCGGCCTTGTTCCATCAGCGCGTCGCCCAGGAATTCCAAGGCCGCGCCATACGTGACACCAGCGCTCGAGCTGGTAAACGAACTGCGCAGCGACTGTTCGGCTTCGCGATACCGGCCGGCGAGCAGCAGAATGTGGCCGGACAACGCCATCGCTTCCGAACCCGACGGATTATAGAAATGGAACCAGCGGATGATGCGCAGCGCGCCATCATAATCGGCGCGGCGGAGCGCGTCATTCATCCGGCTGACGCCCAGAGCCTTGAAAAGGCCGATCGCGACCAGCCCCAACCAAAATGTATAGCCGCGCAAGAAGTGCAGGGCCGGGATCCGATTGGCATTCAAGAACAGGATAAAAAGCACGGCACCGCCCACGGATTTCAGCGTCTTCGCCCAATCGTACCGGCTGGGCGCGCCCGGACCGATGGGATCCCACGCCTGCGGCTTCCGCTTCACGAGCGATTGTTGAAAGGTCACGGCGATGTGCAACAGCAAGAACAGAACGGGAATCGTCCAAACCGGCGCTTGCGGCCAAACGCGCCGCAGCAGGTAATATCCGATCGCGCTTCCGAAGATCTGCAATCCCCAAAGCCAACCGGCGCCCGAGAGTTGGCGCTGTCCGATTTCGAGTTCCGCCGGAACCGTGCCCGTAGCGTGCGCGACAGCCTGCGTGACGCGCTGATGCTGCTGCATCTGCCGCCCGCGCATCCGCTGGAAAAGCCAAACCAACGAACCGAGCGTCCCCATGGGGATTAAGAACGCCGCATAAATGAAGTACCTGGCGTTTCGGAAAACGCCGCCTGGAGTGGTCCCGACGGCCCACAAGGTTCCATCCGGCGAGGCCGCGATAGTGCGGAAACCAGGCGCGCGCTCCATCGGACGCTGAACCTGGCGCCAATGATCGCCATCGAATTCGAAGATTCCGGAATAGGTAGCGAACCAGGTAAGCTTGCCGGCCGACGAGATGTCGTTCACCGTGACCTCATCCGGGATGCCGGTTTGATCCGCTGCGTAGGATTGGCTGCTGCCGTCTTTAGAAAACGCGCGCAGGCCGGACGCGTCCGAGAGCCAGAGCCGATCGCCCGCCGCGCCGATCAGCGTGACTTGATCGATCAGCTTTCCCTCGGCGATCACGGGAAGCCAGACATCGCCCGCGAGCTTCCAAAGCCGGTCGTTCACCAGCCACACGGTTCCATCCGCGGTACGAGCGAGTTCCGCGACGCCTTCTTCTGCGTCCGGCGGACTCGGCTTCTTTCCCACTAACGACAGATCCTTGGTCGTCCACTTGCCATTCGCGAAATGGAAGAATTTGCCGGCGTCGTCGACGATCCAAACCTCACCGGCGCCTGCCGCGATGGACGCGCCTTGCTTTGGGGCAACTTCGTTGTACGAGTTCCAGCGCTTGCCATCCCAATGCAGCACGCCATGCTCGGCGGGCATCCAGACCTGCTCGCCATCCAGGGCGAAATTGCCGTTATGGAACGTGGTTCGGGTGCCGCGATCGGTCTCGCGATCATAGCGCCAGCGCGACCCGTCCCAATGGCTCATCGCGGTGCGGCCCCAGGTGAGCAGCCAAACGGTTCCATTCGTTGAAACCCGAAGTTTCTCGGGCGTTCCGATGGGCGAAGGCAGGTGCTGCCAACCGGTCTTGGTCTTGTGAAGAATCGGACTCGTTTGCTGGACTTCGGAACGAATCCAGCGAATGCCGGCGACTCCGAGGGTCGCCATAAGCACCAGCAAAATGAGCGGCGGAATGAGCGACGGCTTCCGGGGCGTTTCAGAGGGCGGGGGAAACGGACTCGTCGACATAGAGGGCCAGCCTTTCGTCCACTTATCGGACGAACCGGCGGGCCTCTTTACAGAACGGCGGTTTCCTCGATGGCGCGGCCTTCGGCGAAGCGCTGGACGTTGAGCTCGCGCGCGTCGATCACCTCAGTGGTTCCCCTCAGGATCAGGTCCGACACGATTCGGCCGGTGGCCGGCGAGTGCATCACACCGTGGCCGCTAAATCCGTTGGCGAAGAACAATCCGCGAACATTCGGCGCCGCGCCGAGGATGGAATGATGATCGGGCGACATCTCGTAGCAACCGGCCCAGCAGCGCCGCGGATTGACGGCCAGATCTGCAAAACAGGGTACGCGATTGGCGGCGCGCGTCAAAACCTGCTCGATGTAGGCGGGATCGAAATTCATCTTCAAACCCGGCGTCTCTTCCTGCGACCATGAGAGCAGCAGCCCCACGCCTTCCTGCCGGAAGTGGAACCCGTTGCTCATGTCAATCATCATCGGCAGATGATCGGGCAATCCCGGGAAGGGCTCGGTAGGGACCAGCATGCGGCGCAGCGGCTCGACGGGCAGATCTTCGCCGGCGAGTTTCGCGACGCCCGCGGCCCACGGACCGGCTGCGTTCACCACGGTGCGTGTGGAAATCGAACCGTTGTTGGTTTCGACGCCCTCGATTTCGCCGTGCTTCACTTGAATGCCGATGGCTTCGGTGGCACGCTTCAGTTGAACGCCGCGCTCTATCGCGCGTGCCATGAATCCGGTCATGACGCTGTTTGGATCGACGAAGCCGTCCGTGGGACAGAAGCTGCCGCCGATGATATCGTCCGAGCGCATCTGCGGCAGGACTTTCCGGACGTCCTCCGCCTTCAATATTTCCGCGCCTTTCAATCCGAGCGCCGCCTGCCGAGCGTGATTGGTGCGGAGATAATCCATGTGCGGCTCGCTGGTGGCCATAAAAAGATACCCGTGCGGTTTGTAGCCGGACGGATGGCCGGTGGCTTCTTCAAAGCGATTCAAGAACGGAATCGAATACAGCGACATCTTGATATTGACGCTGGTAGAAAACTGCGCGCGCACGCCGCCCATGCTTTTGCCGGTGGATCCGGTGCCCTGGCGAGTCTCTCGCTCGAGCACGATGACGTTGGTGCATCCAGCTTCGGCGAGATGATAGGCGATGCTGGAGCCGACAATTCCGGCTCCAATGATGACGAGGTCGGCTGATTCCGGCATGAAGTTCTGATTTTACCAGCCGTTAACGAACCGAGAACGTTCGGGGTAGCGCTCCCTTGCGGTCGCGGTTCGGCCTTAATCCCGGTTGGAAACGTCGACGAACGCACCGTTCAGGTTCACTTTGGAAAATCCCGCGGGAGCCTCGCCGTGCGTGGCGTAGCGATAAAGCGCGACCGCGAAAATCCCCTTCACCGCGCTCATGAACGCGGCGAGCATCAAGAAATAGAGCAGTGCAACAGCGAGAAGCAGCGGCTGCGTCCGTGCGACAAATACCAGGAGGATTCCAGGAACCGAAAGCGCGAGGAACGGCAATCCGAATCCGATATTGCCGGTGAGCTGTTCCCCCCACGTCTTGCGCAAAAGCTGGCTGGATCGTTTGATGGCGCTGAAGACGTTCTCCTGTTCAAAGACAAGCACCGGAACCATGAGATACGTGGTGATGGCCCAAGCCGCGCCAAGCAGCGACGCAAAGATCTTTCCCACCGCTTCCGAACGATCTTCAATCACGCGGATGATCAGTCCCACCGTGCTCGCGACCAGAGCCCAAAGCATAATGTCGAGCAGTTTCGCGCTCGCCTGACGCATCCCCGCGCCGAGCGTCGGTTCGCCGCCCGAGAATCGGATCTGGGCGCAAGCCGCCAGCGCGCAGCTAAAGAAGATGATGACGAAATAGTTGGTGCAATACCAAAGGAACATCCAGGCATAGGCTGTGGGGTCGATATGGCGCTCGGAGGCATACTCCCTCATCAAACCAAGCTGAAACAGCGGAACAAAATACAGCGCTGCGACGGCCAAGACCGAGATCCCGCTTAAGATTGGGAAAACGATCAGCTTCTTGTCTTTGCGAATGACTTCGAAGCTTTCGGCGATGAGATCCCAGGAACGGGAGAAGGTACCCATGGAGGACTCCTTTTGAGGGACTTTACGGCTCAATCGGGATTATCGGCAAAGGATTGCAAGACTTTAGGCCGACGAGGGCGTCGGCTGCGGGCCTGGGGGTCCGCCCTACGATTTGGCTGGAAGAGTGAAGAAAAAAGTCGAACCCTTCCCTTCCTCGGACTCCACCCAGATGCGACCGCCGTATCGCTCCACTACTTTTTGACAGATCGCCAAGCCGATGCCCGTCCCCGGATATTCGCTCCGGCCATGCAGACGTTTGAAGATGCCGAAGATCTGCTCGTGGAACTGCTTTGCAATGCCGATGCCGTTGTCGCGCACGGCGAAGCGCCAGAATCCCGGAACCTGTTCCGCGCTGATCGTCACTTCGGGAGCCTGCGCACCCCGGTATTTCAAGGCATTGGAAAGCAGATTCTGAAACACGTGCACCAGGGGAACGGCGTCCGCGTAAACCACTGGTAGATCGGCGGCGCGCACGGTAGCGCCTGTTTCCTGGATACGCGTAGCCAGATTCTTCTTCACCGTTCCGAGCACTTCGTTCGTATCCACGCGCTGCGGGGCCGACTCAAAAAGGCGCGTGGTCTGCGAATAGGCCAGCAGATCGCTGATCAGCATTTCCATCCGCTGCGCACCCTCCACGCAAAACGAAAGATAGTCCCGCGCGTCGCCGTCGAGCCGCGAAGCGTATTTGCGCTCGAGCATCTGGCTATAGATGGCGACTTGGCGGAGCGGTTCCTGCAAATCGTGGCTGGCGGAGTAGGCGAACTGCTCCAGATCGGTGTTGGCGCGGCGCAACTCGTCGTTGGAACGCCGGAGCAAATCCTCCTGCTTCTTCCGAACCGTGATGTCTTCGGCGATAAAACTATAGCGCGGCCGGCCCCCCGGCGCCGTATCGAGATAATTCACGTTGACGCTCAACCAAATCGCATCTTTTGGCCGTGGATGCTCGTACTCGAAATGAACGGTCGCGCCTTCCCGCTGGCTTCGCCGGTACTGCGCGATCCACATATCGTCAATCGCCCGGGGAATGCGCAAACTTTCGCCGGTTTGTGTCTGAAAAGTGTCCAGCGGGACGCCAAAGAACTTAGCGGTGGTCGCGTTGCAATAAACCGGAACAATCTGCTCGTCGACGATTTCGATCACGCCCATCAGGAACGGCGAGCTGTCGTAAAAACTCTGCAGCGTGGCCTGGCTCTCCTTGAGCGCGAGTTCGGCGTCGCGCCGCCGGCGGCTCATCGAGAGATGCGACCCCACGCGCGCCAGCAGTTCCCGGGCGGTGAACGGCTTAATCAGATAATCGTCGGCGCCCGCACCCAATCCCTCCACGCGGCTCTCTTCGCCGGCGCGCGCCGATACCAGCACCACGGGAATGGTGCTGGTTTCCGGACGCGCCCGCAATCGTTCCAGAAGCGCGAATCCATCCAAACCCGGCATCATCACGTCGCTCAGGATCAAATCCGGGGGATCGGAGAGCGCCGATTTTAGCGCTTCTTCGCCATTGGATACCGCCGTCACGCGATAATGCTCACTGAGCAAACGAGTGACATACTCACGCATGTCCGGATTGTCGTCGGCCAGCAGGACTCGTTCGGCTGCAGCGCTCGCGCGCGACTCATTCGGCTGGCCATCTTCCAGCCAACGCAGCGCCTCGCGCACAAACGTCTCCGAGCGCAACGCTGTCGACGCGAGGTCCTGTTCTTGCAGCTTTTCTTTTGGAAGATGCCCGGTTCCCAGCGGGATTCTCACCCGGAACGTCGTGCCCTGCCCGACCTCGCTGTCGACTTGAATGGCGCCGCCGTGCAGTTTGACCAACTCTTGCACCAGCGCCAATCCGATGCCGGTGCCTTCGATGCTTCGGCCGCGCGCGCCCTCCACGCGGTGAAAACGCTCGAAAATGTGGGGCAATTCCGCTGCCGGAATTCCGGTTCCCGTATCCTGGACCACAAGCTCGGCCTCGCCATTCCGGCCGCTCAGGCTCACGTGCACGCTGCCATCAAAGGTAAACTTCAGCGCGTTCGAGAGAAGATTCAAAACAATCTTCTCCCACATATCGCGATCCACATAGACCGGCGGCAGCGAATCGCACTCGACTCGAAATTCGAGCCCCGCTTTTTCCATGGCGGACCGAAAACTTCCGGCCAGCTCCGAGGTGTAGCGCGCGAGGTCGGTGGGCTCATAGACGGCCTGGACGCGCCCGGCTTCAATCCTCGAAAAATCGAGCAGCGAATTCACCAGCCGCTGCAGGCGCAATCCATTGCGATGCACCAGTTCGAGCAATTCGCGGTGCGTGGAATCCTCGCTGCGCCGCTGCTGCGCCAAAAGCTCTTCCACCGGGCTGAGCAGCAGCGTCAATGGCGTGCGCAACTCGTGGCTCACATTCGAAAAGAAGGTGGTTTTGGCTCGATCGATCTCC
>DATGIH010000449.1:0-17932 GCA_035295865.1 Bryobacteraceae bacterium | reverse complement strand
ACAATCCTCTCAGCCCCACCACGATAGCGGTGATCGTGGAAGGAGTGAAGACTCAAGGAAAACAGTGAGAAGGCGCTAGCCCGCGATTCCCAGATATTTGTAACCGAATCGGGTTAAGCGGCCGCGATCGAGAGCGTTGCGCCCATCGAGCACGATGCGCGAGCGCATCTTCTGGGCGAGATTTTCCCAGTCCAGTTCCAGATACTGTTGCCACTCGGTGACCAACACGAGGGCATCGGCATCGTTCGCCACTTCTTCGGCGGTTTGGCAGGCGTGTGCAGCCAGATCCGGGTACTCTTGTTGGAATCGTTCGAGCGCTACCGGGTCGTGCACACGCACTTTGCAGCCGCGTTCGATCAGTTTGCGGGCGATGTCAATGGCCGGAGCTTCGCGCAGGTCGTCGGTGTTGGGTTTGAACGCCAAGCCGAGCAATCCGATGGTGCGGCCCTTGAGAATTTTCAATTCGCCGAGCAGTTTGTCCACCACGCGTTCGCGCTGGCGGCGATTGATTTCGCGCGCCGCGTCCACGATGGGCATTTCGATGTTGTACTCTTTGGCGGTGGAAACCAGAGCCGAGGTGTCCTTGCCGAAGCAGGAACCGCCCCACCCGATGCCGGCCTGCAGGAAGCGCATTCCGATACGGGCGTCGAGTCCGATTCCTTTGGCCACCTGCTGGATATCGGCGCCGACTTTTTCGGCGAGCTGTCCAATTTCATTGATGTAACTGATTTTGAGCGCGAGGAAAGCGTTGGCGGCATATTTGATCAACTCCGCGGAGGCGAGGTCGGCCGATATGAGCGGTACGGCTCCCATGTTTTCCGGACGTGGCAGGAACGGCGGCGGCGCGAAGGTCTGATCGAGAATCGGGCGGTACAACGAGTAGAGAACCTCGAGGCAGCGCGGGTCGTCGGAGCCGATGACGACGCGATCCGGATAGAGGCTGTCATGCAAACCAGTTCCTTCACGCAAAAACTCGGGGTTCGAAGCGACCGAGAAATGTCCGTTGGCTTTTTTGCCGTGATGTTTTTCGTAAGACTCGCGAACGATGGAGTCGACCCAGTTTCCGCTGCCGATCGGCACGGTGGATTTGTTGACCACGACGGTGAAATCGCCGGCATAATGTTGTCCGATGCCTTGCGCGGCCGCCGAGACATACTTCAAATCCGGGCTCCCGTTGGCTGAGGGCGGCGTACCGACGGCGATGAAAATGACTTCGGCGTTAGGAACAGCCGAAGCATAGTCGGTACAGAACCGAAGGTTGGGTGCAGCTTCCGCCAGTAGTTCCGTCAGCCAGGGTTCATAGATGGGAGTTTTTCCCGCCCGCAGAAGCGCGATTTTGCGTTCATCCGAGTCAATGCAGGTTACTTTGTGTCCCAAAAAAGCAAGACAGGTGCCTGTGGTTAATCCAACGTAGCCAGTGCCGATAATCGATACATTCATGAGTCAGTTATGTCCCTTAACTACCGTAACAAAGCGTTGGCAGCGATTCAAAAGGCAAAGAGTACCTATTTCTAAGGACCTAAGTACCGGAGCTTCTCGCCTAAGGTCTTCGGGAAATTGCGGCTATTTCCTGACCAGGAATACCGCCACTTCGGCGAGCAAATTGGGGCGCAGCTTGACGGTTCTGGCGCCTGCTAGAAACATGCGGCGCTCAACGGTCCATTTTTCCGCGAGCGCGAGGGCTTCAAAGTCATGGACGGTGAGGAAATGGATGTTCGGAGAATCGTACCAGTCGTAGGGGAACAGTTTGGTTTGGGGGGCACGCCCGGTCAACAGGTGGGCGAGGCGCACGCGCCAGTGTCCGAAGTTGGGGAAGGCGACGATGGCGCGACGGCCGACACGCAGCATATCTTGCAAGACCTTAAGCGGCGCGCGGGTTTCCTGCAGGGTCTGACTAAGGATGACGTAGTCGAAAGCTTGATCGGGAAGGTCCGACAGCGCTTCTTCGAGATCGCTATGGAAAACCGAGACACCCCGCGCGATGGCCTGCTGGGCCCTGGGGCCGGAGATTTCGACACCGCGCGCGTCCACGTGTTTGTTCGCAGCGAGCCATGCGAGAAGCTCGCCTTCGCCGCATCCGAGATCGAGAACGCGCGTGTTGGGCTCGATGAGTTCGCCGATGATGGCGTAATCGCTGCGGCCGAGCAGCTCGCGGACGAAAGTTTGGGTCACGCTAGCGGCGGCGCTCCCTTGCGGTCGCGGTTCGGTTAGGAACGTTCAAGCGCGCTCCCGGAAGGTGCTGGCCAGGAATCCGCGGACCAACTCCGCTTGCTCGGTGACATTCACTAAAAACGCGTCGTGCCCGTAGGTGGACGGCAACTCGCAATAGGCGACGTCGCAGTTGCGGCCGCGCAGCGCACGCACGACTTCGAGCGATTGGTACGTGGGATACAGCCAGTCCGACGTGAAGCTCATCACCAGGAAGCGCGCTTTGACGTTTTCAAAAGCGGAACCCAAGGAACGCCCCCCGGTGAGATCGAAGTAATCCATCGCTTTAGTGATGTAGATGTAGGAATTGGCGTCGAAGCGGTCGACGAACTGGCCGCCGCGATAGCGCAGGTAGCTTTCCACTTCGAACATCTTCTCATCGCGCAGCCGGCGGCCAAATTTTTCGCGCATGGAGGCGTCGCTCATGTAGGTGATGTGGCCCACCATGCGAGCCACCGAAAGACCGCGCGCGGGCGGATGTTGGCCATAGTAATTGCCGTCGCGCCAATCCGGATCCGCCATGATGGCCTGGCGGCCGACTTCGTTGAAAGCGATCTGCTGCGGGCTGTGGCGCGCGGTTCCGGCTATGGGGATCGCGGACGCCACCGCATCCGGATACGCGACGGCCCACTGGAGTGCCTGCATGGCGCCCATCGATCCGCCCGCGACGGCGAGGAGTCGGCCGATTCCCAAGTGATCGATCAGCATTTTCTGCAGCCGCACCATGTCGGGAATGGTGATTGAAGGGAAGGCCATTCCGTAGGGGCAACCGGTGGCGGGATTGATGGATCCCGGACCCGACGTTCCGCGGCAGCCGCCCAGCACGTTCGAGCAGATGACGAAATATTTATCGGTGTCGAAGCCCTTTCCCGGCCCGATCATTGCGTCCCACCAGCCGCCCTCGCCGGCTGCGTGCGCGTCGCCCGAGAATGCATGCAGCACGAGGATCGCGTTGGTCTTTGCCGAGTTCAGTTCGCCGTAGGTTTCGTACGCCACATCGACGGGCGCGAGCGTGGCGCCGCCGTCGAGAGAAATGGATTCAAACTGGACGATCCGGGACTCGGTAATCATGAACGAACGGCGGCTAGCGGAAATCTTCCTGGAACTTATTCAAAGCTTCGACGCCGGGGCACAGCTTCTCGTACGGAATGTTGGTGAGCGCGGTGTCGACTGTCGCATTCATTTCGTGGAGATCGGGTACGGTTTCGTCCACGTAAAGCAGGCCCGTTACGACCTCGCCCTGGTCCTGATGTTCTTCGAGGTAGCTGCGGACTTTGGCGCGATCGGTGGGATCGTAGTTCGGCGGGACGCCTTTAAATCGCACCACACTGCCGTCGTGCATGGTGACGCTGACCGCGCCGTTCTGGCCGATGTGCGCCAGGATTTCGCTGGCGGGCGCGACGAAATCGGTCTCGGTGGCCTTTAGTTCGTGCTGACGCGTGTATAGGTAGCTCTTGGTGGACCCTTCGTGATCGTTGAAAGTGACGCAGGGCGAAATCACGTCAATGAGCGCGAATCCGCGATGGGCGATCGCTGCTTTGAGAATAGGAACCAGTTGTTCCTTGTCGCCCGAGAAGCTGCGTGCGATGAACGTCGCTCCGATGCTGAGCGCGAGCATCACCGGATCGATGGGCGCCATCCGATTCGCTTCGCCCTTCTTGCTTTTGGATCCGACATCGGCGGAGGCGGAGAACTGGCCCTTGGTCAATCCATAAACGCCGTTGTTCTCGATGAGGTAGACCATCCGCAGATTGCGCCGGATGGCGTGGCACATGTGTCCGAGGCCGATGGAAAGCGAATCGCCGTCGCCGGAGACACCGATGTAGGTCAGCTCGCGATTGGCGGCGTTCGCGCCGGTGGCGATGGGAGGCATGCGTCCGTGCGCGGAGTTGAATCCGTGGGCGCCGTTGACGAAATAGGCCGGAGTTTTAGAAGAACAGCCAATGCCACTGAGTTTGGCGATGCGGTGCGGTTCGGTGGACAGCTCCCAGAATGCGCGGACGATGGCGGCGGTGATGGAATCGTGCCCACATCCGGCGCAGAGCGTCGACATGGTGCCTTCGTAGTCGCGAATAGTGAGTCCGAGATCGTTGCGCTGCAGGCTGGGGTGAGTGGCGATCGGTTTTGCGATGGATGGCATTTTATTTCTCGACCGGAATCGGTTCGGCTTCGGGCGATTCCGCAATCCCAAGCGAACTTTGAATTCCGTTGATGACGTGCTTGGCGCTCAGCGGGAATCCGCCGTACACGAGGATGGATCGCAGCTTTTCCTTGGGCACGCTGGTTTCCAGCGTGAGCAGCGCGCGCAACTGGGCGTCGCGGTTCTGTTCCACCACGAAGCAGAAATCGTGCTCTTCGAGGAAAGATTCGACGGTTGCGTCGAAGGGGAATCCGCGCACGCGCAGGAAATCGGCGGCGATGCCGCGCGCGGCCAGTTGATCAAGCGCTTCACGGACCGCCATGTCGCAGCCTCCCATGGTGACGACGCCGAATTTCGCGCCGGGCTTTTTGATGACGATGGGTTCGGGGACGAACTTGGCCGACGCTTTATGCTTGAGCAGCAGCCGGTCCATTACTTCGCGATACTCGTCCGGCGTTTCGGTGTAGACGCCGAATTTATTGTGCCCGGAGCCGCGGGTGAAGAACGCGCCCTTGGGATCGACGCCGGGAAGCGTGCGGGCAGCGACATGATTCTCGTCTTCGTTGAAATAACGCTGGAACTTCGCGATTTTTTCGAGCTGCGCGGAATCGAGCACGCGGCCGCGGTCGGGACGATACGACGCATCCCACTGGAATCGCGGCACCACCCAATCGTTCATTCCAATATCGAGATCGGTCAGCATGAACACAGGGGTTTGGAAACGCTCCGCGAGATCGAACGCTTTCGGGCCGAATTCAAAGCATTCCGCAGGATTTGCTGGAAACAGGAGGATGTGGCGCGTGTCTCCGTGCGAGGCGTAGGCGCATTCCATCACGTCGCCCTGCTGGGTGCGGGTGGGCATTCCGGTGGAGGGTCCGACGCGCTGGACATCGATGATGACGGCGGGGATTTCGGCGTAATAGGCCAGTCCCAGGAGTTCGTTCATCAGTGAAATTCCTGGGCCGGCGGTTGATGTAAAAGCGCGCGCGCCATTCCACGTTGCGCCGATCACCATTCCGATGGCGGCTAATTCATCTTCCGCCTGGATGATGATGTAGTTGTTTTTGCCGGTTTCCGGATCTTTGCGGTATTTCTCGCAGAGTCCCTTAAACGCGTCGAGAACGGACGTGGAGGGCGTGATCGGATACCACGCGGCGACGGTCGCACCGGCGTATAAACAGCCGAGCGCGGTGGCGGTATTGCCGTCGATCAGAATTTTGTCTTTGTTCCCGTCCATGGTTTCGAGATGAAACGGAAGCGGGCACTGGAAATGGTCCTTGGCATAGTCGTAGCCGAGACGCAGCGCGCGATGGTTGGATTCCTTGAGCTTCTTCTTGGCCGCGTATTTTTCATCGAGCAAGCCGGCCACGATGTTCATGTCGACGCCGAGCACCGCCACCAGCGATCCTGCGTAGGCGATGTTCTTCATCAGGATTCGCTCGCGAGGATCGCGAAAGTTTTCGTTGCAAAGATGGGCGAAGGGGATGCCGATGAAGTTAACATCGTCGCGCATCAGCGCGGGATCGAGGGGCCAAGTGGAATCGTAAAGAACGTAGCCGCCGTCGCGGACTTCCTTGATGTCCTTCGCGTAGGTCTGCGAATTCATTGCGACCATCAGGTCGTAATCCAGCGCGCGCGCCGTGTAGCCCTGATGATTGACGCGGATTTCATACCACGTGGGCAGGCCCTGGATATTCGAAGGAAAGAGATTCTTTCCGGAAACCGGAATGCCCATGCGAAAGATGGCCTGCATGAGCAGACCGTTGGCGCTGGCCGACCCGGTTCCGTTGACGTTGGCTAATTTAATCGCGAAATCGTTTACGCTGGCACGCATGAATCGACGTTGACTGGCCTCCCGGCGTAGGGAATAAGAAGTTCAAACTTTTGCATGTCCCAAGCCGCGGTGGGACATCGTTCGGCGCAGAGGCCGCAGTGTACGCAAAGGTCTTCATCCTTGGCCATGATACGTGCGGTCTGCGGCAACGGGGCCGAGACATAAAGATCCTGAGTGAGATTGATGGCAGGCGCGGAAAGACGCTTGCGCAGATCGTCTTCCTCGCCGTCGCGCGTGATGGTGAGGCACTGCACCGGACAAACGTCGATGCAGGCGTCGCATTCGATGCAGCGCGCGGCGGTGAAATCGGTTTGAATGTCGCAGTTCAAGCAACGCTGGACTTCGCGCGCCGTTTGCTCAGCGGAGAACCCGAGTTCCACCTCGATGTTCATCCGCTTGAAGCGCTCTTCGAGATCCACATGGCGCATCTTCTGGCGCGCGGCGGGATTGTAGTCGTTGTGATAGCTCCACTCGCTTAATCCCATCTTCTGGCTGATAAGATTCATGCCTTGCGGCAGGCGCTCGGTGACGGAAGTTCCCCGGCAGTAGTTGTGAATCGAGATGGCGGCTTGATGGCCGTGCTCAGCCGCCCAGATGATATTTTTCGGTCCCCAGGCCGCGTCGCCGCCGAAGAAAATTCCTTCGCGCGTGCACTGCATGGTTTTCTCGTCGACGGTGGGCATGTCCCACTTGTCGAATTCAATGCCGATGTCGCGCTCGATCCAGGGGAAGGCGTTTTCCTGGCCGATGGCGAGGATCACGTCGTCGGCAGGGAGAAACACGGTGTCGATGGTCGTGGATTTTTTCGCGCCTTTGTCCCACTCCAGGCGCTCAAAGTCCATGCCGATTAGCTTGCCGTTTTCGATCACGAATCGCAGAGGCGCGTGGTTAATCAGGATCTCGACGTTTTCCTCTTCGGCGTCTTCCAGCTCCCAAGGCGAAGCTTTAAAGTAACCGCGCGGACGGCGCGCCATCACTTTGATATCTTTTCCGCCGAGTCTTCGAGAAGACCGGCAGCAATCCATCGCGGTGTTGCCGACGCCGATGATCAGAACCTTTTCACCGACCGAATCCGTGTGTCCGAACGCGATCGATTCCAGCCAGTCGATTCCGATGTGAATGCGATCGGTGTCGTGGCGGCCCGGCAAATCGAGTTCTTTGCCGCGCGGCGCTCCGGTTCCGACGAAGATGGCGTCGAAATTTTCCGCGAGCAGCGCTTTCATGCTCTCGATGGGAGTGTTGTAGCGGATGTCGACGCCGAAGTTCAGGATCTGATTGATCTCGTCCATCAAAACGGCATCGGGAAGCCGGAAGGCTGGAATGTTGGTGCGCATCAGACCGCCGGGCTTCGAGTACTTTTCGAACATCACCACTTCGTAGCCGAGCGGCATCAGATCGTTCGCGACGGTGAGCGAGGCAGGTCCCGCGCCAATCAGAGCCACTCGCTTGCCATTTTTCTTACTGGGAATTTTCGGGAGAAGGGCTGTGATGTCGTCGCGCAAATCGGCCGCGACTCGCTTCAGGCGGCAGATCGCGACGGGCTTGCCATCCAGACGGCCGCGCCGGCAAGCCGGCTCGCAGGGGCGATCGCAAGTACGTCCGAGGATCGCCGGAAACACATTCGACTGGCGGTTCAGCATGTACGCGTCGGTATAACGGCCTTGCGCGATCAGCCGGATATACTCCGGCACGTTGGTGTGTGCCGGGCAAGCCCACTGGCAATCCACGACCTTGTGGTAATAATTCGGATTGTGAACGTCCGTGGGTTTCACACGTACATCCTCTCGATCATTGTTGGCGATCGACGGGCCTTGCTACAGAGATGGGACCAGTCTTGTATGATTGTACTCCTTCATGACGTTGAACCAAAATTGACCCGACCCCGGGAAGAGACTGTGATAAGTTGTGAAAAGATGCGACTCGCCTGCTATTTGAGAACCGGCATCTTGCTCGCCGGCATGGTTTTTGCTTCATCGGTACTGCTCGCGCAGAAACCGGACGCTGCCGCGGAATCCGACGCCAAGGAGGCGCAAAGTTCCGCGCTTGGCATGCCGCCGCGGACCGCGGCCACGGAGTACTTAACGCACACTCAGGTGGGGCAATACCTGCTCGGAGCTGAGTTCATGGGGCACTCCGTGCCGACACCGCAATCGACGTATTCGTCGGAGGACTTTGTCATCGTCGAAGTTGGATTTTTCGGCCAGCCTGGCGCACGGCTTCGCATTGCCGCGAACGATTTTTCGCTGCGCATTAACGGGAAAAAGTCGCCGTTGGCAAGCCAGCCTTACGAGCTTGCATTTCATTCGCTGAAAGATCCGGAGTGGGAACCCCCGGCGCTGGAAAAATCAAAGACCAGCTTGAATACCGGTGGAGGCGGGAGTCAGAACGATCAACCGCCGCCGCCTCCGAAGATGCCGCTCGAGTTGCGGCGTGCCATGGAACAGCGCGTGCAAAAAGCCGCGCTACCGGAGGGGGATCGAGCGCTTCCACAAGCCGGATTTCTCTTCTTCGAATATCGCGGCAAGACCCAAGGCATTAAGTCGCTCGAGCTCATTTACGAAGGCGCGGCGGGCAAGGTCACGCTGGCGCTCCAGCCTTAACACCGGTTCTCCCGATGCGGTACGATCAGGCAGTTATGAGACTGCCTTTGGTGTTGTCCGCACTTGCGATTTACCCCGGTTCTCTTTTGCCAGCGGGCGCTGGAACGCCTTGCGCCGAGCTTGCGAAACTCTCGCTTCCCAACACAACGATCGCGGCAGCGGAGGCGATTGCGCCTGGACCTTACACGCCGTCGGGCAGTCAGGCGGTGGGCGATCTGCCGGCGTTTTGCCGCGTGGCCGGTGCGATCAAGCCGGCGGAAGATTCGAACATCCAGTTCGAAGTGTGGATGCCGGCGTCCGGATGGAACGGCAAGTTTCAAGGAATCGGCAACGGCGGATTTGCCGGTGTGATCAACTATAGCGGCCTCGCGGACGCCGTCAAGCACGGCTACGCAGGCGCTTCTACCGATACTGGCCATCGCGCCGGCGGTACGGATGCGAGTTGGGCATTGGGGCATCCGGAGAAGATTACCGACTTCGGATATCGCGCGATTCACGAAACAACCGAAAAAGGGAAAGCGATCACACAAGCGTTCTACGGTGGCACGCCGCGCCGGTCGTACTTCAGCGCGTGCTCCAATGGCGGACGCCAGGCGCTGATGGAAGCGCAGCGTTTCCCCGCCGACTACGACGGCATCATCGCCGGCGCCCCAGCAAATTACTGGACGCATCTGCTCACGACGGCAATCACGGATTCGCAGGCGTTACTGAACGATCCGGCCAGCTATATTCCGGCCGCGAAAGTTCCGGCCATTGAGGCCGCGACGCTGGCCGCCTGCGATGCGCTGGACGGCGTGAAGGATGGAGTGATTGATAATCCGCCGGCTTGCCACTTCGATCCAGCGAAGCTTTTGTGCGACGGTCCCGAGACGAACAGTTGTCTCACCGCGCCGCAGGTGAAGGCGCTTCAGGCTCTCTATGATGGTCCGCGCACGTCGACGGGCGAATCGCTGTTTCCGGGATATTCGGTCGGCGGCGAGGGTGGGGGGCCGGGCTGGTCACTGTGGATCACAGGATCGGGCCCGGAGAAAAGTTTGATGTACGCGTTCGGAACAAATTTTTTCAAGAACATGGTGTTCGACGATCCGGCTTGGGACTTCCATGGATTCAAAGTGGATCGCGATGTCAAGGTGGCCGATGACAAGATGAGCCAGCGGCTGAACGCGACGAATCCGGACTTGAGCGCGTTTAAGAAGCGGGGCGGGAAGCTGATTCTGTATCACGGCTGGAGCGATGCGGCGATCGCGCCGGCGAACGCCATCAACTATTACCAAAGCGTGGTTTCGAAGATGGGCGCCAAAGACAGCAAGAGCTTTATCCGATTGTTCATGGCGCCTGGTTTGCAGCATTGCGCGGGCGGTCCTGGTCCGAATAGTTTCGGCCAATACGGCGCAGCGCAGGGCGATCCGCAGCACGACCTGGCGGCCGCGCTGGAACAGTGGGTGGAAAAGGGCGTAGCGCCGGAACAAGTGATCGCCACCAAGTTCAAAGTTGGGATGAATCCGGCGAGCGGCGTGGCGCGCACTCGTCCCTTGTGCGCTTATCCGAAGGTCGCGCGTTGGAGCGGGCAGGGGAGCACGGACGATGCGGCGAATTTCACCTGCGCGGATCCCGCGAAATAACAGCAGTTTACTGTTCTTCCGCTTTTTGCTCTAACTCGCGGATCACTTGAGTGAACGCATCCACCGTTCTCCGCTCGTTCGCCCGCAGGACTTCGGCTTCGAGCGCGGCCAGCTGCTTGTGAATGCGCGAGGCTTTCTTTTTCCCGTCACTGGTTAGGCAGATCACGAAGGATCTCCGATCGCTTTGACTCGATTCACGTGTAATCAGGCCTCGGGCGTCCAGGCGATCCAGCACGCTGGTGAGGGTGGAGCGCTTGTGAGCGAAAGCGCGATGCAAGGCCGAGAGCGGAGAATCCCCCGATTCGTGCAGATGGCACAGAATGTGCGCCTCCGCTTGCGTGAGATCGGGCGCGTGGCGCTGGATGTAGAGCCCGATGCGGTGGGTGGCGCGGTGGATTCCGAAGATCAGCTCGAGGCGCATTCCATCTCAGGATACGCCAACCGGCTTGACACTCGATAGTACGGTTTCGTATATTACGACAATGAATTACATACTGGCCGCCGCCGCTCTTGCAATCGGGTTGGCGTGGCTCGCTCCGGCACAATCCCGGGAACACTCAGAGGCTAGTTTTACGCTGCGTCTTCCCGCTCCGCCTTCGGTCGTCTTTCCGCTGTTTGGTCCGATACGGGAATCGGAATGGTCGCCGGATTGGAGCCCGACGGTGCTTTATCCGGCGGATCGCATACAAAAGGCGGGCGCCGTTTTCACCACGCTCCAACACGAACAAAAGAGCATTTGGATTCTGACCACGTACGATGCAGCCGCTCTTCGGATCGGCTACGTCATCGTGACCCCGGAGCGTACCGCGGCGCAACTCGACATTTCGCTTAGAGCCCTGGCGGATCGGGAAACCGAGGTCACGGTTATACACCGGCTGACGTCGCTCGGCGAGGCAAGCGATGACCGGGTAAAGCGTTTCGCCCGTGAATTTCCCCAAGAACGGGAGCATTGGCAGCAGGCCATCAGCCGCCGCGTGCGGGAATTGACGGAGTACTGAGTGGATAACCCGCTCGAGTTCATGACCCCGCGCCATCATGCGGTGCGGAACTTCGTAGTGCTGGAACTGCCGCGCAATCATGGGCGTCCATTAAGTCCAGCGCAAATCGGCGCAGCCTTGCACTTGAATCCGCGCGAAGTGATTGAACTACTGGACGACCTCGAGAAGCATCTGTTCTTTCTGGTGCGCGACGATCGGGGCAATGTAAGCTGGGCCTTCCCCGTCGCGAGCGATCGAACTCCGCACCGATTGCGCTTCAGCACCGGGGAGCGAATCTATGCGGCTTGCGGCGAAGATTCCATTGCGGCGCCATTCGTGCAGTCGCGCCTTAGAAAACAGCCGTTGGAGGTCGAAGTTGAAACATCCTGCGCGCACTGCGGGCAAGCGATGCACATTCTGGTGGACGAGCGATTGCGCTGGCGAACGCGAGAGCGCGGCGCCGATCCGCGCGTGTTCTTGCCAAAGATCGACTGGGCGGCCTTCCGCGGCAAAAACATCATCGACGATTATTGAAGGAACTCCATATTCTTCTGGTCAGAAGAACACGTTCTGCCGATGAAGGTAGCCGGACGCGCCGTGGACTTGAATGAAGCGGCGGAAACCACCCGCGCAGCTCAAATTCATCTGTTCGGATTCTGACGCTACCACTTGTCGATGTAGATGGGGTTGGCCGGCGCTTTGCCTTCGCACCAGTAATGATCGAAGTTGGTCACGCCCGCTAGTTCGGTGAGCGCCTCTTCGTCGATCCACTGGCGTCCGGTGGAAGTTCTGGGCTCTTGCGCAAAAATCGCCAGAGAAGCATCGCACAGAATTTCAGGGGTCCGCCACTGGGAGCGATCCGCCATTTTCCAGTTGATGGACGCCTGGCTTTCGATGATGGTGCGCGGCCACAGCGCGTTGCCGGCGATGTTGTCTTTTTGGTGTTCCGCGGCGAGGCCGATCGCGACGCGTGCCATTCCCAATTTCGAAATCATGTAGGCAACTTTGCCCGGCGAGGGATCGAGCGAAAGCCGGGGACACATGTTCAGTACGTGTCCCCACTGCTGCTTCACCATGTGCGGCAGGGCGTAATAACACGCTATGTAAGCGGCGCGGACGTTAATACCCATCATCAAATCGAAACGTTTCGGTGGTGTCTCCAGGATAGGCCGCGTCCAAATGGCGCCCGCGTTGTTCACCAGAATGTCGATGCGTCCGAGTTCAGCGACAGTGCGTTCGATCATGTTGCGGATGGCGTCTTCATCGCGGACGTCAGTCGGGATCGCGAGCGCGCGGCGGCCCAGTGCGCGGACGGCAGCGGCGGTTTCATGGATGCTCCCCGGCAGCTTCTCCGTGGACTCCTCGCTCTTGGACGCCACCGCCACGTCCGCACCTTCTTGCGCTAGGCGAATCGCCAGCGCTTTTCCGATTCCCCGGCTGGCGCCGGTGACGAGGGCGACGCGGCCGTGCAGATCGGGATGCAGCACTTTGTGAGATTCCATGGTTTTCATCAAGGCTATCAGGGAATGCGCGGGAGCGCAGGGGTTACAAGAGGTATGATCTAAAAAACAGTATTACGGAGGTTGCCTCGTGGCGGTGACCATAGGAGTGCCGCGGGAAACATTTCCCGGCGAGCGGCGCGTGGCGTTGATTCCGCGCGCCTGTGACGCATTAGGGAAGCTGGGCGCCAGCGTTGTGGTCGAACAATCCGCCGGCGTCGAAGCGGGATTTCCCGATGAGCAATACGCGCTACGCGGTGCGCGCTCGGCCAGCCGTCGCGACGTGTTCCAGTGCGACGTGATTCTTCAAGTTCGGGCGCTGGGCGCGAATCCGGATGCCGGCCGCGCCGACTTGCCGCTGTTCCGCTCAGGGCAGACAGTAATTGGATTCGGCGAGCCGCTGACCGCTCTCGATCAAGATTCTGAACTGGCGCGCGCGGGCGTAACGTTCTTCGCCATGGAGCTGATGCCGCGGATTACGCGAGCGCAGAGCATGGACGCGCTTTCTTCCATGGCCACGATTGCCGGATATCGCGCTGTCTTGCTCGCTGCTACAGCGCTTCCCAAAATTTTTCCCATGTTGATGACTGCGGCGGGAACCGTGACGCCGGCCCGCGTGCTGATTTTGGGCGCCGGAGTTGCCGGATTGCAAGCCATCGCGACTGCGCGGCGTCTGGGCGCGGTGGTTTCCGCTTACGATGTCCGAAGCGCGGTCAAGGAACAGATCGAGAGCCTGGGGGCGAAGTTCGTTGTGTTGGATATGGATGCCGGGGCGAGCGAAGGCAAGGGCGGTTACGCGAAAGCGATGAGCGAAGAGTTCTATCGCAAGCAGCGAGAGTTGCTGACCAACGTCATCCGGGAGCAGGATGTGGTGATCAGCACCGCGGCCGTTCCTGGAAAGAAGGCGCCGATCCTGATCACAAAAGAGATGGCCAGCGCGCTTGCGCCGGGTTCTGTGATCGTGGATGTCGCCGCCGAGCGGGGAGGGAATTGCGAACTCACGCGCCCGGGCGAGACGGTGGTCCATCAAGGCATCATTGTGCTGGGGCCTTTGAACCTCGGATCGTCGGCGCCATTCCATGCCAGCCAGATGTATTCCTCCAACATCGTTTCGTTCTTGAAGCTGATGTTGACGAAGGATGGTTCGCTGCAGTTGAAGCGCGACGACGAGATCATCCGGGAGACATTGGTGACCTACAACAAAGAGGTGGTGCACGAGCGCGTGGCGGAACTGCTCGGTTTGATGCAAGCCGAGGGAAGCGGAGAGGCGAGATAGCGACATGGGAGCTTACGAATTCGATTTGTGGGTGTTCATGCTGGCGGCTTTTTTGGGCTTCCAGTTGATCCGCGGGGTCTCGCCTCTGCTGCACACGCCGCTGATGTCGCTGACCAACGCGATTTCGGCTATCGCCGTCGTAGGCGCGATTCTGATCGCAGGCGCCAAGGACGCGAGCACGCTCTCGCGGATTCTCGGATTCTGCGCCGTGCTGCTGGCGGTGTTGAACGTGGTGAGCGGCTATCTGATCACCGATCGCATGCTGAAGATGTTTAAACGCCGGGAGCCTGGGAAGAAATGACAGGCGACACGCTCAACAACTTCATCCTGCCGATTCTCTATATGCTCGCCGCCGCGGGCTTCATCCTGGCGATCAAGTGGATGAACTCACCGGCCACCGCGCGGCGGGGCGTGGTGGTGGGCGAGATCGGAATGCTGCTGGCCGTGGTGGGTACGCTGCTGCGGTTCGATGTCGTCAACTATCAGTGGATTTTGGTCGCGTTTGTCCTGGGCACCGCCATCGGAATCCCGGTGGCCTACATGATGCCGATGACCGCGGTTCCGCAGCGAACCGCGTTTTCTCACGCTTGCGGCGCGCTTGCGTCGGCGCTCATCGGCACGGCGGAGTATTACAAAGGAATCAATCAGGGCCCGCGTGTAACAACAGTCGAGATGACTGCGCTGATCATCGAGACTCTGCTCGGCTTTCTCACTTTCACCGCGAGCCTCATGGCTTTCGGAAAGCTACAGGAAGTTCTGCCGCAGCGTCCCATTACTTACAGAGGTCAGAACTTCGTGAATCTCGGCGTCTTCGCGGCCGCTGCAGGATCCGGACTGGCCCTGATCGTTGCGCCGGAACAAACCTATCTGTTCCCGATTTTCACCGCGCTCGCGCTGTTGTTTGGAATTTTGTTGATCATCCCGATCGGCGGGGCGGACATGCCGACGGTGATCGCGCTGCTGAATTCCTACGCGGGACTTTCCGCCAGTGCGATGGGCTTTGTGCTGGACAACAAAATGTTGATCGTCGCGGGCGCGCTCGACGGATCGTCCGGATTTATCTTGGCGGTGATCATGTGCAGGGCTATGAACCGCTCGTTCAGCAACGTGTTGTTCGGGGCGTTCGGACAATTGCAGACCACCACCGCGGCGGCTGGCGAGCGTCCGGTTCGATCGGCGAGTCCGGAAGAAGCGGCGCAGATTCTTGAAGCCGCGCGCAACGTGGTGGTGATTCCGGGCTACGGAATGGCGGTGGCGCAGGCGCAGCACAAACTTCGCGAGATGGCGGATTTGTTGAGCAAGCGCGGGGTCAACGTGGAGTTCGCGATTCATCCGGTGGCCGGCCGCATGCCGGGTCACATGAACGTGCTGCTGGCCGAAGCCGACGTTGCTTACGACAAGCTGCGCGAGATGGACGACATCAATCCCGAGATGCCGATGGCGGACGTGGCGTTAATCATCGGCGCGAACGACGTTGTGAATCCGGGCGCGGAGACGGATCCGAAGAGTCCCATTGCGGGCATGCCGATTATTCAGGCGTACAAGGCTCGCACCGTGATGGTGATCAAGCGCAGCATGAACCCGGGCTTCGCGGGCATCGACAACGAGCTGTACTACATGCCCAACACCATCATGCTGTTCGGCGACGCAAAAGCGTTCGTCTCCAGCATCGTCAAGGAATTGGGCGCTCTTGCGCGCGCGTGACGGCGCTGGCGGTTACACTGAAGTTTGTCCCAGCAATACATCATCGGAATCGATCTTGGAACCACAAACTGCGCTCTCGCTAGCGCGCCGCGCGCAGGCGATCCTCGAGAAACACCGCCCGTTACGATCGCCGAACTGCCGCAGTTGGTAAATCCGGGCGAAGTCCGCGACCAGCCTTTGCTGCCGTCGTTCCTCTATATTCCCGGCTCCTCGGATTTTCCAGCAGGTTCAACGGCGCTGCCCTGGGATGAGACGCCGCGCTATGTAGTTGGAGCGCTCGCGCAGAAGCGGGGCGCGGAAGTGTCCAGCCGCTTGGTCGCATCCGCGAAATCCTGGCTCTCGCATGCCGGAGTGGATCGCACCGCCCCCATTCTTCCGCTCAACGCTCCCCAAGGAATCGAGAAAGTTTCACCGGTGGCCGCCTCGCGCCAGTATCTTGAACATTTGCGCAAGGCTTGGGACGCGAAGATGCCGGACGCTCCGTTCGCCAAGCAGCAAGTTCTGGTGACCGTTCCGGCTTCGTTCGACGCCGTGGCTCGCGAGCTGACTCTGCAGGCGGCGCAAGATGCCGGCTATCAGAATCCGCTGCTACTCGAAGAACCGCAGGCGGCTTTTTACGCCTGGATCGAGCGCCATCCGGATTGGCGGGAGCGCGTGCAGGTGGGCGATCTGATTCTGGTGGTGGACATTGGCGGCGGCACTACCGATTTCACTTTGATCGCCGTGACCGAACAATCCGGCGAGCTGCAACTGGAGCGCGTCGCGGTGGGCGAGCATATCCTGCTGGGCGGCGACAACGTGGACCTCGCGTTGGCGCGCCATCTGGAACAGCAACTCGCGCTGCAAGGAACAAAGCTCGACGCCATGCAATTGCACGCGCTGTGGCAGCAGTGCCGGTTAGCGAAAGAAAAACTTCTCGAAGAGGACAACAAGAAACGCGAGCATCCGATCACGCTCCTCGGCCGCGGAACCGGGCTTGTCGGCGGCACCATCAAAACGAAATTGTTGCGAGAGGATATCGACCGAATCTTGGGCGAGGGATTTTTGCCCAGCGTGTCCAGCCAAGACATGCCGCAACGGCGAAAGATGGGCCTGGCGGAAATCGGACTTCCCTATGCGGCGGATGCTGCGGTGACGCGGCATCTCGCGCGTTTTCTCCGCCAGCAGGCCGCGCAATCCGAGCATGGATCGGTGCGGCGCGGTCCCAGCGGCCTGGCTGCGCCAACGCATGTGTTATTTAACGGCGGAGTGCTGCGTGCAGGATTGGTGCGAAGCCGGATCCTGGATGTGTTGAATAGCTGGCTCGCCGAGGAGGGTTTCGCGGCGATTGTCCCGCTGGTCGGCGAAGATTTGATGCACGCGGTGGCGCGCGGTGCCGCGTATTATGGACTCGCGCGAGAAGGCCGCGGTGTGCGGATTCGCGGCGGCGTTCCGCGCACGTATTATGTCGGCATCGAAAGCGCGATGCCCGCCGTGCCCGGCATGCCGGTTCCGGTGAAAGCGTTGGCTGTAGCGCCTTTTGGGATGGAGGAAGGCAGCTCACTGCAGTTGAAGGATCGCGAGTTTGGACTGACAGTGGGCGAGCCGGCGGAGTTTCGGTTCTTTCAATCCGCGGTTCGCAAGAACGATGCTGCCGGAGCGATGTTGGACGATATCGCGGGCGATTTGGAAGAACTATCCCCGATCGAAGTGTGTTTGCCCGCTGCGGGTAACGCCGGTGAATTCGTGCCCGTCACTTTGGAAACTGTTGTCACCGAGACCGGCATGCTGCAGCTTTGGTCCGTAGCCAGGGACGGACGCAAGTGGAAGCTCGAATTCAACGTTCGGGAAAAGGTCGCGTCGGTAGCGGCGCGGCCGTAAGTTCACAGGTAGCGCAGCAGCTCATTTACGACGTTCTGAACACCTTCATGCGCGTCGCCCGGCCCTTCATATTCGATTGAATAAACGCCCTTGAATCCGGCGCGCTTTGATGCTTGCATGGCCTGCGGAAAATCGAACGCTCGTTCGACGCCGTGCTCGTCGAAATCCAGGCCTTTGGCGTGCGAGACTGTCGGCGCGTGGGGATAGAGCAG
>DATGIH010000448.1:0-7068 GCA_035295865.1 Bryobacteraceae bacterium | reverse complement strand
GACTGGCCGTCCGGTCCTACGCGCGATCCCGGATCATGTGGAGATTACGGTGAATCCGGACGATTCCCCTGTCGGCCAACTTGTGTTGATATCCAGCACTTGGCCCAACCTTGCGTACTCCGCTTTTCCGCGTGATCCATCGTGGATCAAACTTCGACAAGCGCAGGGAACCACCCCTCCAGCCGATTCCGCATTGACGGGCGACCGCGTCACGGTCACAGCCATTCCGCTGAAGTTAACGCCTGGAGTCCATCACGGAACAGTGATTGTCTCGGCTTGGCGGGCCGATCCGATCGCCATCGAGGTTACCGTAAACGTCTTGATGCCCAAGCCGCCAGCGAATCCCGGGCCGTGGAGTACCCCAACCAGCGCGCCTCCTTTGACGCCGCAGCCCTGAGCCTTCCGTTAAGCTGAAAGAGATGGAGGTTTCGCCCCGCTCCACCTTGCAACGGTGGAGCGAGCAACTCAAGAATCGCGAAGATCAGCTCACCATCGTCCTAAGCCTGGTGATCGGCGTCCTGGTCGGCCTGACCGTAGTCGCATTTATCCTGCTGACCGGCCGGATGGCTGCGCAGATGTATCCCGCAGGTGGTTCCGCCTGGCGCCGCGTGGTGATTCCTATCATCGGCGCCCTGATCGGCGGCTTCCTGATCTTCCGCTTCTTCCCGGATGCGCGCGGCAGCGGCATTCCACAAACGAAATTCGCGCTCTTCATCAACGACGGCTATATTTCTCTCAAAACCGTCCTTGGCAAATTCCTCTGCTGCTCGGTCTCGCTTGCCAGCGGCATCGCGCTCGGACGCGAAGGACCGTCGGTCCAAATCGGCGGCGGGATTGCCTCCGTCTTAGGCCGGCGTTTCGGTCTGAGCAAAGAAAACGTCAAAGCCCTGGTTCCGGTGGGCTGCTCAGCGGCGCTCGCGGCCGCATTCAACACCCCGATCGCCGCAGTTCTGTTTTCACTCGAAGAAATTCTAGGCGATCTGCACGCGCCCGTATTAGGCACGGTCGTGATCAGCTCCGCGACGTCCTGGATCGTATTGCATCTTCTGCTCGGGGACGAGCCGCTTTTCCACGTTCCGGCGTACAAGCTAGTCCATCCGATAGAGTTCGGTATTTATGCCGTGCTTGGAGTGGTCGGTGGACTCGGATCCGTAGCCTTCGTCAAGCTCCTGCTCAAACTGCGCAAGCTCTTCATGCGGCTCCCAAAAACCACCCAATGGATGCAGCCCGTAGCCGGCGGAATTCTCGTCGGATTACTCGGGTGGTTCATGCCCGAAGTTTTGGGCGTCGGTTACGACTACGTCGAGCAAGTGCTGGGAGGCGACTTTCCTCTGAAAAGAGTCGCCGCCCTTGCGGCGCTTAAGATTGTGGCCACCGCAACTTGCTATTCCTCCGGCAACGCGGGCGGCATCTTCGGACCGGCGCTTTTCATCGGAGCCATGATGGGCGGCACAGTCGGGAGCCTAGCTCACTGGCTGCTTCCCCAATACACCGCCGGACCCGGTGCCTACGCGCTCATCGGCATGGGGACGGCGTTCGCCGGCATCATCCGGACCCCGCTGACTTCGGTGATCATGATTTTCGAACTCACACGCGACTACTCCATCATCGTGCCGCTCATGATTTCGAATCTAATCAGCTTCTTCATTTCCTACCGGCTGCAGCGCGAACCGATTTACGAAGCCCTAGCATTGCAGGAAGGCGTCTATTTGCCCACTGGCGAATCCCGGCATGAGCTGGAGGAAATCCGGGTGGGGGACGTCATGCAATCGAAGGCCACACCGCTTCCCGCCGACATGGATGTGACCGCTGCGCGCGCGCGTCTCCAGGAAATGGGCCGCAATGTAGCGCTGGTGGGCGAACTAAATTGGCTGTACGGCATCGTAAACGCCCGCGAGTTGGAAGAAGTGAAGAATCCGGCGGAAACCAAACTGAGCCAAGTGGTGAAGGATGACGGCGAATTTCCCTACGTGCATCCGGATCATCCGCTTTCGCTCGCGCTGGAGCGGATGGGGCCCGCGGGCGCGGACGCATTGCCCGTGGTCAGCCGCGCAAATCGAAGACGCGTGCAGGGCGTCATTACAATGAACGATATTCTGGCCGCTTATGGCGTGAAGCAGGGCGAGGCCGCGAGCAAGCGAACGTGAGTGCCTCCGGCCAAACCCTGCGCAGCAACTCAGCGAACCAGCCAACGCTCGCGCTCGGAATCGTGGTCGTCATTATTACGGGCAGCCTTTGGAGCCTGGATATTTTCTTGGCTCGAACCGACCGCGAAGCGGTACAAAACCAGGCGAATGGCTTGTACGCACAAGGCGTCCAATCGCTCAAGCAGGGAAAAGCCGCGCAAGCCGTGGATCTGTTGCGCCGGGCCAACTCCCTGGTGCGCGACAATCGGGCATTTCAACTGGACTACGTCGCTGCGCTGATGGCTGCGCGCAAATTGGACGAAGCGGACGACCGCGTCAAGACGCTGCTGGAACTCGACCCGAACAACGGTCCGGCGAATCTCGCGGCTGCACGGTTGATGGTTCAGGAGAATCATTTTGCCGGCGCTGAAGCGCATTATCATCGCGCGATTTATGGATCGTGGACGGAAAACGCAGCCGCGCATCGTCTCGCGGTTCGAATGGAACTCGTGCAATTGCTCGCTACGCGCGGCGAAAAAGAGGAACTGCTCGCGGAGCTCCTCGCCATCGAAAGCGAGGCCAAAGGGAAAACGGACATCCTCAAAAAGATCGCGGATCTGTATCGAGTCGCTGGATCGCCCACGCGCGGCGCTAATGTGTATCGTGAGCTGATCCAAACCAATCCGGACGATATCGACGCGTACGAGGGCCTCGGCGCCGACGAGATGGCTCTGGGCGACTATCGCTCCGCATTGACCGCGTTTCTCAACGCCAATCGGCGCAGCCCCGGCAATCCGGCCATCCAAAAAGACATTGGATTATTGAACGCGATGGCCACGCTCGATCCCACGCCGCGCCGCATCAGTTCCGTCGAAAAATTCGCAAGAGCCACTACCATCCTGAAGCTCACCCGCGATGCCTTGAGCGCGTGTAGCGTAAGCGAAGAAGCGAAGCGCCTGACGGGAGATTGCGACAAGGTTCTCGCTCAAAAACCCCCAGCGCATTTGAGCAACGAACAAGCGGAAGCAAGGCTCGCGCTCGCCGAACAAGTTTGGCAAGCGCGCCTCAAACTCTGCGGACCCAGCACATCCGAACAAGAACACGCGCTCCGCTTGCTCATGACCAAGCTCGCCCAGTAGCGCCACGCACTCGTACATGCCGTGTTCGCACCGTCGAAAACACTTTGTAGGGCGGACCCCCAGGTCCGCGCGGGTCCCCCAGGACCCGCAGAGAGAACGGCCAACGAGGGCGTCGGCCGCGGACCTGGGGGTCCGCCCCACAAAAGACGTTTTCATCTCTTTGGATGGATCATCGATCCATGAGAACACTCTTGCGAACACGTTTCGAATCGATCTGCCATTGTTCCAAACGATGACAATCGGCCGCGCGGCGCTGCCTGGGCATCTGGCGATATGCTGGACCTATGTCGTCATCGCACGCCGATATCGATAGCGCGCTCAAGGAGCAGCGCGTCTTTGAACCATCTGAAGAATTCCGCGCGAAAGCTCACGTTCCGAGCCTGGCGGAATACGATCGCCTTTATAAAGAAGCCGAGAATCATCCCGAGGAATTCTGGGCCAAGATCGCCAGCGAACTCCACTGGTTTAAAACGTGGGACCGGGTTCTCGAGTGGGATCTTCCGTTCGCGAAGTGGTTCGTTGGCGGCCAACTGAATATTTCCTACAACTGTCTGGATGTCCATGCGGCCACGTGGCGTAAGAACAAAGCGGCCATCGTTTGGGAAGGCGAGCCGGGCGATTCACGCACGCTCACCTATCAGCAACTGCTGCGCGAAGTATCCAAATGCGCGAACGTACTGAGGTCGTTGGGCGTCAAGAAGGGCGATCGCGTGGCGATCTACATGGGCATGGTGCCCGAGCTTCCGATTGCGCTGCTCGCGTGCGCCCGCATTGGCGCTCCGCATACTGTTGTTTTCGGCGGATTCTCGTCGCAAGCGCTGATCGACCGCATTAACGACTGCGGTGCCTCGGCCGTGATTACTCAGGACGCAAGTTATCGCCGCGGCGCGGAAGTGAAGTTGAAAGAAGCGGTGGACCACGCGCTGCCGCACTGTCCCACCGTGAAAAACGTGCTGGTGTATCGGCGCACGGGTTCGGATGTGAAGATGGAATCCGGCCGCGATCATTGGTGGCACGAGTTGATGGAGAACGCTTCCGCGGATTGTCCGGCCGAGCCGCTGGATTCCGAACATCCGCTCTATCTGCTTTACACGTCCGGCACAACCGGAAAGCCGAAAGGCATTCTGCACACCACCGGCGGATATTCGGTGGGAACCTACATCACATCGAAATGGGTCTTCGATCTGCGCGAGGAAGACACGTTCTGGTGTACCGCTGACATCGGATGGGTGACCGGGCATAGCTACGTGGTATACGGTCCGCTGCAAAACGGCGCGACCATCGTGATGTACGAAGGCGCGCCGACCTGGCCTGAGGCGGATCGCTTCTGGCGCATCGTCGAGAAATATCAGGTGACCATCTTCTACACCGCGCCCACGGCCATCCGAGCCTTCATGCGATTGGGTGAGCAGTGGCCGGCCAAGCATGAGATGAAAAGCCTGCGATTGCTCGGCAGCGTGGGAGAGCCGATCAACCCGGAAGCGTGGATGTGGTACCGCGAAGTGATCGGTCGCGGCCGTTGCCCGATTGTCGACACCTGGTGGCAAACGGAAACCGGCGCGATTCTGATCACACCGTTGCCCGGGGCGATCGCGACGAAACCGGGTTCGGCAACAAAACCATTTCCGGGAATTATTGTGGACGTCGTGAATCGCGAAGGACAATCCGTGCCGACGGGTGCAGGCGGGTTCCTGGTGATCAAGCGTCCTTGGCCATCGATGCTGCGGACCATTTACGGAGATCCGGAGCGCTTCAAACAGCAATACTGGTCGCAAATTCCGGGCGTGTACTTCGCGGGCGATGGCGCGCGCATCGATCAGGATGGATATATCTGGCTGATGGGTCGCGTCGACGATGTGCTGAACGTCGCCGGACATCGGCTGAGCACCATGGAGATCGAATCGGCGCTGGTGGCGAATCCGGTGGTAGCGGAGGCTGCGGTGGTGGGACGTCCGGATGAGATCAAGGGTCAGGCCGTATCCGCTTTCGTCACATTAAAAGCCGGACAGCATCCGAGCGAGGAATTGAAGAACCAGTTGCGGCAGTGGGTGGCGAAGGAGATCGGACCGATCGCCAAGCCGGATGATATCCGGTTCACCGACGCGCTTCCCAAAACGCGCAGCGGAAAAATCATGCGCCGCTTGCTGCGCGAGCTCGCCACCAACGGCGAGGTCAAGGGTGATACCACGACACTGGAAGACTTCTCGGTGCTGACTAAGTTGTCTTCGGACGAAGAGTAGCGGCGGCGAAGCTCAGCAGATCGCCGCGTTCGCGTGCGATTTGTTTCAGCCGTTCGTAATCGCCGGCCATCTGGCAAAGCTGCGGAACGGAAGGACACAGCAATTGCTCGCCGTTCGCCGAGCCAAGATAATCGAGCGAGACCTGAATTGCCTCGGAGTAGCGCTTCAACCGGGTCAGCAGCGCCACCAGCACTTGCGCGGGCGCTGTTCCGGTTTCCGCCGGATTGCACGCGCGGACTTTCGCGTGGAAGTGTTCGATCGACGCCTGTACATTTTCGCCAGCCAGAGCGCCGAGATAAGCGCTGTGATCCACGTAGATGTCATCAAACGGCGGATCGGTCCGGTATTTGAACTGCGCTGAAAGATGCTTGCCGTATTCGCATAACTCGATTGCCAGCCGCAACGCGTCGACGTCCGCCAGATCGAGCGCAAACCGGATCACGCTCACTAAGTGCGAGGTATCGACATAATAATCCAGATCGCCGAACAGCCAATCACGCCCGGCGATAAGGTCCGGAACATTTTGAACCGCGGGAGCGGCGCCTTCCTGCTTGGCGATGGTCCGGCGCAGGCTGTCCACCAATTCGCGATGCAAGGTGCGAACCAGCAGAACGATGCACTGCTCGCGGGTGTCGCGATCCGGATACTGTTCGAAATAGGTGATGGCGCGGCAAGTGCCGAAACGCGCGAGCAGAAGCTCAAAGCCTTTCCGCGGATTGGCACGCTCCTCGAGCGCAATTTGAATCACGCCGTCCTCGGCCGTTTCAAGCTTTTCGATTGCCTCGGCCACAGGCTCTCGATCCCCGATGGCACGAAAGTACGGCCAGGCGCGCAGAATATCGCCATCGGCAAGAAACAGCGAACCAACCTCACGCGCCGCCTGCGAGAGCGCCTCGTCATACGCCGCGCGCCGATGGGCGGGAACATCGTCGATTCCATCCACACGCAGCGGCGGAAGCCCCATCTTGCACCGCTGCTCAATCACGCGAGCTTCAAACAACAAAGGATAATTCTTGGCGGCCCGCAGTTCGCGAACGAGAACATCCACGGCCCCACCCGCAGCCCGCTCAATCCTGTCGAAAACGTCACTCATCGCGAGTCAGCCGAAACGAGAAACCAAGAAACGGTTTTTCATCCCCCGATCGCATACATCGGCCGGGGAGGCGCCACGAACTGCGAGGAATTAATCTCGTGCCCGATCCATTTTCGATGAAGGTTGCCGCGAATGGCCGCCGCGATCTCTTCGTCGGGGGCACCCGAGCGTAGCAAGCCCTTCACGTCTGTCTCTTCGATCGCAAACAGGCAGTAGCGTAGCTTGCCGTCACTGGTCAGGCGGATTCGATTGCAGTTCAGGCAGAACGGACGGCTCACCGATGCAATGAATCCCACGCGTCCCACGCCGTCCGCGTAGCGGTACTCCGTGGCCGGCGCGCGCTCATCGCGATCCGGAATCTCGATCAGCGGCGCAACTTCCCGGGACAAAGTCTGGATAATTTCACTGGCGGTCAAAACTTGATCGCGCGCCCACAAGCCCTGTGCATCCAAAGGCATGAATTCGATATA
>DATGIH010000447.1:0-18490 GCA_035295865.1 Bryobacteraceae bacterium | reverse complement strand
GGACCAGGATCGGCCGGACGCCGATTACGAAAAGTTGCTGGCTGCCGCGCCGGATCAACCATACCCCTGGCCGCAGCTCGACGAGAACGAAGCCGCCGCCACTTGCTACACATCCGGAACCACAGGCAATCCGAAAGGCGTTCTCTACAGTCATCGCTCCCTTTTTCTTCACAGCTTCGCGCTCGCCATGGCCGACAACTTCGCGATTTCCGAGCGCGACAGGATTCTGCAGGTCGTGCCGATGTTCCACGCCAACGGGTGGGGCATTCCGTTTGCCGCCGTGATGGCCGGATCGCGGATCATTTTCACCGGCCGCGATCTGCAACCAGCTACGCTCGCCGAGCTGATCCAGAATGAGCGCGTCACGTTTACCGGCGGAGTCCCGACCATTTGGATGGGGCTTTATGGATACCTGGAAACTCATCCGTACGACCTTTCTTCGCTTCGCATGGTGGTAGCGGCGGGATCTGCTATGCCGCGCCAATTCATTGAGTGGTACGAACGGAAGCACGGTGTTCGTTTTCGGCTCGCGTGGGGAATGTCAGAAACCACACCCATCGCGACATTCATGGCCCTGAAGCAGGATCTTGAAAATCTTCCGGAGAAGGAGCATTTCGATCTGCTCGCCCGGCATGGTCTGCCAGTGGCCGGCGTGGATATCCGGATCGTGGATGCGGAAGGCATGGAGCTTCCGTGGGACGGAACGACAATGGGCGAGCTGCAAACCCGCGGACCGTGGGTCTGCAGCGGATACTACAACGATCCTCGCGGGGCCGAATCCTTCTCCGAAGGCTGGTTCCGGACCGGCGATGTCGCCACCATCGATCCGGATGGCTATCTACAAATCATGGATCGCACCAAGGATCTGGTAAAAAGCGGCGGCGAGTGGATTCCGAGCGTTGACCTGGAGAACGCCATCATGGCGCATCCCAAGGTGATGGAAGCCGCCGTCATCGCCGTTTTCCATCCGAAATGGCAGGAGCGCCCGCTCGCCTGTATAGCGCCGCTCGAACAGTATCGCGGCGAGATCACCAAGCAGGAGATCCTGGATTTTCTCGCCGGAAGAGTCGCCAAATGGTGGCTGCCGGACGACATCGTGTTCCTCGACGCCGTCCCCAAAACCAGCGTCGGAAAATTCAACAAGCGCGCACTACGGGAGCAATTCAAAGACTACACGCTTTGAGCGACCGCGGCGCCCGTCCCGAGCCTCCAGTCCCGAGCCCCCAGCCCGCCGTTGCACACGCCTCCCCCCATCTGCCACACTTTAAGTTCATGCCGGCAAGCCTCGTGCCCCGCTTCGCATGTACGTGTCTGATTTTCCTGGCGATCTGCCCGGGCTCGCTGCCCCAATCCAAAGCGGCCAATACCCCGTCGCTGGCGTTTCCCTCCCAGGAATCCATCACTTACGACATCGAATGGCGTCTGATTTACGCCGGCAGCGCCAAGCTCAGCCTGGAACCGAAACTGTCGCCTGGCAAACAGGATTGGCAAACCAAGCTGCATCTGGAGTCCGGCGGCTTGGTTTCGAAGCTGTATAAGCTCGAAGACAATTACGCGATCCAGATGGAAAACCAGTTTTGCGCCGTCCGGACGGACTTCGACTCGCTCGAAAAGAACCGCCACCACGAGACCACCGTGACCTACGATCCCACGCGCCGGAAAGCGAACTATCTTGAACGGGACCTGCTGAAAAACACCACCTTCAAGACCGCGGAAACCGACATCCCGCCGTGCGTGACCGATATCATCGGCGGCCTCTATAAGCTGCGAGGCATGAAGTTGGACCCTGGCCAATCCACTCAATTGCCCATCAGCGACGGCAAGAAGACGGTTTCTGCCCGCATCGAAGCCCAGCAGCGCGAGCAGCTCAAAACCAAGGGCGGGACCTTCAACACTATCCGCTACGAGGTTTTTGTGTTCAATGGCGTGCTATATTCGAGAAAAGCCGAGCTATTTGTTTGGCTTTCCGATGATGCGCGCCGGATTCCCGTGCAAATTCGCGCCCGGATGGGCTTCCCCATCGGATCCATCACCTTCGCGCTGCAAAAAGAAGAGCATTTCTAGCCCGACTGGTAACGGTCGGCCTGCTTCTAACGTCCTTCCGCCAGTGATCCGGAACTTGGCGATTTTCCTAGCGATCGGCGCGCTGTCGAGCGGCCAATCCCCTGCCGCGGCGAAGCCGGGAAAACTGGAAGGTACGGTGATCAACTCCGTCACCAACGAGCCGGTCAAAAAAGCCACCGTCACGTTGCAGTCAATGCGCGGAACTACCAATTACTCCGCAGTAACCGATGCTAGCGGGCATTTCCACTTCGATAGCGTGGAGCCCGGCCAATATCAAACCGTGGGCTATCGTGATGGATTTGTACCATCGCTGGGCAATCGATTCGGCCCGATGATAAAACCGGTCACCGTCGCCGCCGAACAACAAGTCAGCGACCTAACCGTCAAGCTGATCCCGCTGGCGGTGGTGAGCGGCCATGTGTTGGACGAAGATGGCGACCCGCTAGTTTATGCACAAGTAATGGCCATGCATTACGTCTACGGACAAGGTGGCGCCCGGCGGCTGCAGCCTGGGGGATTCGCGGTATGTAACGATCTCGGCGAGTTTCAATTTCTGGATCTGGAGCCAGGGCGCTACTACTTTATGGCAAGCACGCGAGGACAGTTGGAGCGGCTTCCACCCAATACCAAGTACGCGGGGCCCGAACAAGCGTATCCGCAAACGTTTTATCCGAGCGCCGCCGAAGCCGCGCAGGCTACCGCGACCGTAGTTACAGCCGGGGCTCAAATCAACGGGATCGATTTCCGCTTGCGCAAGGCGCCGGCGTTCCACGTTCGAGGAAAGGCCTTCGACGAGGACGGTGGGCCGCCACGCAATACCATGGTGCGCCTTCAGGGGAGCATTAACCGATTTCCTATGGCGAACGCACGCGTTCGAGCCAACGGAACGTTTGATCTTCCCGCAGTGGTGAGCGGATCGTACATGTTGTATTTGCAAAGCCCCAAAATGCTCGCGGTCCATCAGGCCGTCGAAGTCGGCGATCACGATGTCAATGATGTTGCGATTGTCCTGCATCCGGAGTTCGAGATTTCAGGCAAAATGCGGCGTGAAGAGAATTCGGCTGCGCCTGCCCGCGAAAGCCGAATGGGCGTAAATTTAGTCCCTACCGAACCGGGTCGTGCCGCCGGATCGCCAGTCAATCCGGACGGAACTTTTAAGCTAAAAATCATGCCCGGCGAGTACCATATCAATGCGATGTGCGATGCCGGCGCTTACCTGAAGTCGGCGCGTCTCGGCGATCAGGACGTGGCTAATGGCAAGATCGATTTGACGCAACAATCCGTTGGGGTGCTTGATCTTGTATGTGGCATCGATGTCGGCCGATTGCAAGGCGCCGTTCAAAACGAAAATGGAGAGCCGGCGTCTGGGGCTCTCATTACAATAAATCCCGACGACGAGCATCGGAACCGCTTTGACTTGTATCAGGTGCTGAGGAGTGATCAGAACGGCCGCTTCGACTATCAGGATTTCGCACCCGGGAATTACAAAGTGTTCGCCTGGGAGGGTTCAGACCTGAATCCGCAGGTGCTGCAATCCGCTGAATTTCGCAAAGCTTTCGAGAGCCGCGCGGAGCCTGTAACCATTGCGCCGGGCGGGAAAGCATCGGTGCAATTGAAGCTGATTTCGGCGAGGGATATTGAAGCGGAAAAGGATAAGCTGCCGTGATCCGGACACTGCTCTGCGCTGTCGTCGCAGCCGGATTTCTCGCGGCGCAAGAGACGCCGCGTCTTTCTGTATCGGGTATCGTGATTTCAACCGCCGGGGATCCGGTGCGAAAAGCCCGAGTGATTTTTCACGCGAAAGAAGCCGACGCATTCAGCTATACGGCCGACAGCGACTCGAACGGCCGCTTCGCCATCCGAGATGTCCAACCCGGCAACTATTTGGTTTCCGCCGAACGGTCCGGCTTCATGCCGGACAACAACGGCGTGGAGGGCGCTCCTCCTCCGAGCCTGAAAGTGGAAGCGGGGCAGTCGATTAAAGACCTCAAGATCAAGCTGATCCCACTCGCTGTTGTGACCGGCCGCGTGTTGGACGATGACGGCGACCCCATTCGCGGCGCGCACGTCGAGGCGTTGGCCTATGGCTATCAGAACGGCAAGAAGCAGTTGAACAGTATGCATCAGACTTTCGCCAACGACAAAGGTGAATTCCGATTGTTCGAACTGCATCCTGGAACCGTCTACTTGCGCGCTTCCGAGAATAACAACGGATCGAGGTATGGCCCGCCGGATAATCCGGCAATGGTTCCGCTGACACGTACGTTCTTCCCCAGCACGACGAGTGCATCTCTCGCCTCGCCCATCGATCTTGCAGCAGGCACTCAGCTCTCCGGATTCGAGATTCGCCTCAAGCGCGAAAAACATTATTCGGTGCGAGGAAAGTTACTCGAAGTTTTTAAGCGGCAAGGTGGTTTACAGCTTCGCCCGCGGAATGGAGACCGCGAGGATTACTCGCTGCAAGAGACCGACGAGAATTTCGAGTTCAAGGATGTCCCTCCTGGATCATATGTGATTGTCGGCCAGGTCCAGCATGAAGGCAAGTGGACATTCGTCCGCCAGCCTGTGGATGTGGGGAATGGGGATGTTGAGAACGTGGCTCTTAATCTCATTCCCCCTTTCAGCGTTTCCGGGAGCTTGCGCGTCGAGGGTGCACCGCCCCAGCCGGTCGAGAAGGCGCAGATCATCTTCTATAACAATTTCTCCCAAGCGAGTTCGTCAGTGAAACCGGATGGAAGTTTTGCGCTTCCCCAAATTGAACCGGACCTTTATCAAATCAGGATTGGATACCAGCCGCATGCTTACGTGAAATCGATCCGGATCGGCGATGCGGACGCGTCGACGGGTGAAATCGATCTCACCAAAGAATCGGCGCCGCTGGCCATCGTCCTTGCCACGGACATGGGCGAGGTAGAGGGATCGGTGAAAAAAAGCAATGGCGATCCGGCCGGCCGCGTTCCGGTCACTTTGATCGCGTCCGGCAGCCACGCCGGTAGGCTGGATCTTTCGTGCTACGAGTTCACCGATGATCAGGGCAAAATTCACATGAAGGATGTCCCGCCCGGCGAGTACAAAGCGTTCGCTTGGCTGGACGCGCCCTTCGGCGCCGCGCAGGATCCCGATTTCCGAAAACCGTTTGAGAAGCGCGCCGTGACGGTGAACGTGGATCCGAAAGGACATACAAGCGTTGACTTGACGGCCATTTCAGTGAAGCCGGCCCAGTAATCTAAAATCCCGGCGTGGCCGGTTCCAAACTGCGCGCGCGCTCGGCGGCTTTCGTGTACGCGTAGCGGATGCGCGCGATGGTGGCCACCACCACCAAGAAAGCGCAGCCTTCCACCAGCACCTTCTCGCCATCCAGCAAGTCCGGCGGCAGATTCTTCAAATTCGGATCGATGATGATACCGTGCGCAAACATGAAAAACGCCGTCCCGTAGGCAATGTAATGCAGCGCCTTCCAAAGCCGCCGGCCGAGCTTTCGCCGAATGTATGAAGTGATCACTACGATAACCAGCAAGTAAAAAGCGATCCCGCCCAGAATGTTGTACGCGGTCTGTTCCGGTGAATGGATGGGCCACACAATGTCGATGAGCTTGAACTTAGCCGTCGCAGAGAACAACAAAATCACCGGGTGGCTCACAACGATGGTCAGCGCGATATACGCCGTCCAATTGTGGACGTCGAACACCGGAATCCGGCGGTGCGGCCAGCTCCGCACCGGGCTGTAGCGTACGGAAATCAGAAGCCCAAGCAGAATGTTGATGGTTAGCAGCACCACGGCGCAAAGGCCGGCGTAGTTTGAAAGATCGAGGGCGGTCATGAAGAAAAGTCCAAAGGAACGAGTCTACAATACCGTCGCAAGAACCGGATAGTTATGGAATCGCTTTTCGCGTAGCATCCGAAGTGTGGGAGGAATGGAAATGACACTTACAATGATGGATGTGCGGAGCTCCAGAGGGAATCAGGCGGATTATTGGGACGCCCTCGCCTCACGCGATCGCCGCATGGATGGAGTTTTTCTGTACGCCGTCCGAACGACAGGCGTGTATTGCAGGCCGTCCTGCCCCTCGCGGCGGCCGCTGCCCGAGAATGTCGTCTTCTTTCGAACGCAGGAAGAAGCCCGGCGCGCAGGTTTCCGCGCCTGTAAGCGCTGCAAGCCGGATTTGCTGGCGGAATCGAATCCAAATCGCGATTCCGTCGAGAAGGTTTGCCGATACATCGAGGCGAATCCCGATGGTCCACCCACGCTGGAAACGCTTGGCCGCGCCATCGGACTGAGTCCATTTCATCTGCAGCGGACCTTCAAAGCCGCGACCGGCATCACGCCGCGCGCCTATGCGGATTCGCGCCGCCTCCAAGCACTGAAAAACGGACTCCGCGACGGCCACTCCGTCACGCGCTCCATGTACGACGCAGGCTACGGATCGAGCAGCCGTCTCTACGAAGGCGCTACGTCCAAATTGGGCATGACCCCGGCGCGTTACGGCAAACAGGGCTCCGGCGTCAACATCCGATTCGCGATCGCGAAAACTCCCATCGGACAAATGCTGCTCGCGGCCACGCCAAACGGCGTCTGCTCAGTGCAGTTCGGCGAATCGGCTTCCCAACTTGAAAACGAACTACATCGTGAATACCCCCGAGCCGACATCGCGCGCGCGGACAAAGCTCTGGCCCCTTGGATTCGCGCCGTGCAGGGACGTATTCGCGGCGAACACGCCAACGCTCTACCGCTCGACATTCAAGCAACGGCCTTCCAGCGCCTGGTGTGGGAGCAACTACGAGCGATCCCCTACGGCGACACCGCGAGCTATCGCGAAGTGGCCAAGCGGATCGGCCGGCCGAAAGCGGCTCGGGCTGTAGCCCGCGCGTGCGCGAGCAATCCGGTGGCGATCGCAATCCCGTGCCATCGCGTGGTGCGCGAGAACGGCGACGCGGGCGGATATCGCTGGGGCATGCGCCGCAAACAAGATTTGCTCGCGATCGAGAAACGCCGCGCCGCCAAAGCTATTCGTTCCTAGGCCGCGATTTCCAGAATTCCGAATCGGCGGAGGCAAAGTCGTCCGATACATAACTGCGGCTCGGATCAATCCGGAACAAAATGGACTCGTGGCCGATTTCTACATCTGCCGCGAGTTTCGGCTCCGCGCCGATTTCCCGCAAGCCGTCGGGAGTTTTCGCCAATCCATCATCAAACGTCTGCAGCGAGACCAGCGGAGTAATGAAAAGGAATGTGCCGGACGGCATTCCGGACATCACTTGATACGCGATTTCCGGCTGATCGAAATTGATGCTCTCGAAGCGCGACGTGCGCAAACGGGTCAGCTCGGCAAAGCCGGAGAAGCCCCCGGGTCGAATGCGATACACCGTCACGAGAAGGTAGCGCGCCTTGGGAATCAGCTTCGCCGCCTCGTCCCAGCGATGGCTGAAACCGGCGCGATAGAGCGCCACAAAGCTTCGCGCCGGTGTCAGCACACTGTCGGAGAATGGTTCGCCGGAACTGACCATCGGAAGCAAGCGGTCCAAATCTTCGAGGCCGACAAATGAATCGAGTAGTTGGAAGGACCACTGCTCGGATGGCCCGGAAGCTGACGCCGCCCCAATTACCGTGATCGCATCCTTTGCGTTTGCGTAACCTTGGTTACTCATGCGTTCCGCATTGCGAATCACTCGAATTACGGTAGGCGGATCTGCTTGGGCCAAAGTGGCGGACAAAAGGATAGCTACAGTGAATCCCCGCATATCAGGTATGACGCAGGATGCAGAAAAACCGTGGGGCAGCCAATCTTGGCTGCAGCCGGCTTTTAGCCGGCACACCGCGTAGAAACGCGGCGGCGGCCTGAAAAGGCCGCCCCACAACACTAGTCCGTCGGATTCCGAGGGAACTTGATATAAGGCAGGCGCACGCCCTGATCGAAAACCTGATCGGCGCGCATCTTCACAGGCGCCTGGAAATTCGCGGCGCCGGCCGCGGTCGCGAAATCGTCCTGATCCACGCCGTCGCCGCTGACGCCGAGCCCGCCCACTAAAATGCCGTTCTTGTACAACGGAAGCGCACCGGGGAAAAACACGATCCCGTTCTGATTCTTGTTCGGCGCCTGCGATCCCTGCGTGCAAGGATGTGTGGTGTCGTATTTATACAAGTCGAAAAATGGACCCGGCGTCGAATAATCGATCCCCGGCGGATAAAACGGCTGCGCGCCAAATTCAATGGTCCGATTCGTAACCGCCGTGCCCATGGGAACGCCCGTCAAATCGCCTGGCGTGCGATGCGTGCCGCTAAAGAAGATCACGTTGCGCGATTTGGCCACCGCAACATCGATGCTGAACACGGTCGCGTCCGGCATGCGATGCAGTGCCAGCAGTGTGCCGTCCAGATCCGCGACCGCAATCACGAAACGTGCGCGCGAACCCAGCGGCAGGCGAATGATCGCGCGAGTTTTGTTGCCTTCCGCCACCGTCGCGTTCACGATGCTTTCTACTTCCGACTTCGTCAGTCCGCCGGGCTTGCCCGCCTGCGGAGCGATCAGATCGCCTTCCGGCGCCGGTCCTGGACTCGCCTTTGGTGGAAAAATGTAGGCGCCCTTCACCGTGCCCGCACTGTATCCGGCCGGCCGCGTGGTCTGATTCACGAACGGCAGCGCGATTCCGTCGATGAAGACTACTCCGGGCGACGGCACCACCGGACCAAATCCGGCTTCTCCGGAAAACGCCGCGAACTCCGCCACATTCGGATCCACGCCGGCCACACCAACTCCGCCCACCAGAATTCCGTTCTTGAACAACGGAACTCCGCCCGGATTCACTGCGTTCGGATCGCTGTCGTTCAAATCCGCTTTGCCGGTAAGTATGCCCAACCCGGGCTTAGATCCGTCAATCGAGCGTGACGCGGGTACCGATTGTCCCGGCAAAAACGTAGTGTTGAATCCGCAGCCGCGATTGGTATTTTCGATTCCATACAGCGCGGCATTTCCCGTGAACGGAATTCCGGGCGGAAAATGGATTCCGCTGATATACCGGACCGTTCGCGAAGAAAGCGGCGCTTGGCTATTGCTGAAGAAACTCGCGGTCCTTGCTAGCGCGATGGCAACTTCGTAAGTAAGCGCGGTGTTGCCGAAATTCGCTTTCGCTGTCACCGGCACTCCGGGCTTCATGAAGACGCCAAGAATATCGCCTTGCCGATCCGTCACGGCGATGGCCATCGGCGCGCTGACGGATGCCGCCGTGTGCTCGATAACCGTTTCGACGTCACTGGCACTCAGCGTGGGAGGTGTTGTCGAAGCCCCGCGCGATCCGGCGGAAAACAACGCGGCCGCCAATACCGCGCCCGCTGCCGTGATCTTGAGTTGCTTCGAGCTCATTGAAACAGGCCGTTCAAGCTCTTCATCGCCTGCGCGAATTTAAAACCATTGTACGCGGAGGGATCTTCCAACTGCTGGAACAGCCCATGGATGCCCGCGCGAATCTGAGCATCGTTCGCCGTGGCGTTGTTTTTGCTGTAGGCGATGAATAAGGAATCCAGCGCCATGGTGGCTTGCTCGGCCGAGCGCTCACCTTGTTCGGCGATTTCTTCGGCATCGGACGAAATGCCCTTCAGCAGGCGCAACGTCACCGCCTGATCGAAATGCATCGCCGTCAGCTTCTGCGCCAAACTCTCCGCCACCTGCGACGCGCTTAGCGCTTCCGAGGCGATTTCTTTCCGATCCGAATTCAGCGCGGTTACTAGCCCATATATTTTATCCACGGACACGCGCAGTTGCGCCGACGCGCCCGGATCCGCTTCCTGAATCACGCGGCGAAATACCACATAGCGCGAAAGATTCCACGGTGGATTCCCCGGACGCCGTCCCGGATAACCGCGCTCCTGCCGCCAACTGTCCTTCGCCGCAGTCAAACTGTGATGACACGCGAAGCAATCGAGCTCCGCATATTCCGGCCAGATGCCGCCTTGCGATTCACGCGCGATGCGCTTCAACTGCTCGCGCAACTGCACCGCTTGTCCCACGCCCAGCGATCGAACGCCCAGCCACGGATCCTTGTCGAACTCTTTCCAATGCTGCGGCATCACGGACATGAAGGAATCGAGCTCGAAATAGAGATCCGGATGTCCGGCCGCGATGAGTTCGTGATCCACGGATTTGTCCCCCGTGCCCAAGTGGCATGTGAGGCATTTCTCGCTGCGCTTGATCAGATCGCGCGTGTTGTACATCCCGAGATCCAGCGATTTTTCGTACTTCCAATCGCGCGTGGTATGCGGACCGAGCCATGCCGACGCCGGGCCATGGCAATTCTCACAGCCAACGCCGTCGGTAAGATCGAACGTCCGCGCCCGCATATCGACAGGCACGTCCAGCGCATGACAAGCCAGGCAGCGCGGCGCGGTGTCCGGCTTGCCGAGTCCCATGATCTTCGCGATCCGGGTACCCACCGGATTCGTGAGATTAATAAACGCGTGCGCGTGCTTATCCCGCACCACCCATGTGCTGTATTCGTTTTGCAGGACCGATGTAATTTCGCGTGCCTGCACGCCCCCGTGGCAACTCGGCGAACTGCACGATCCCGGCCCGGTGTATTTGGATGGCTCAGGAGCTTCGGCGGCAAACATCAATCCGCAGGCCGAGGCGAAGCTCACGGCGTATGTCAGACCGAATCTCATCGCTAGTTGTTCAATTTCACCACAATCGGAAGTGGCATGGCTAGTCGTAGCATTACCGAACCGCGACCACAAGGGCGCGCTGCCACGAAGGTCATGCGGCGCCGCGGCCCGCAGAAGCGTCGATCAACATTCGGCGCCGCGGCTAGTCGTACGGGTACGTGCTTGTCTATAATAAAACCTCACGCGAAAGTTTGCGGCTGGAGGGCGGTTGATTTTCGACGATCTCAGAGCGATCCAGAATCAGTATGGATATCTGCCGGGGGAACAGTTGGAAGAGATGTCCCGCCGCACGCAGATTCCGCTCTATCGCATCCACGGCGTCGCGGATTTTTATCCGCACTTTCATCTCAAGCCGCCGCCGAAGGTAAATCTACGCGTCTGCGCGGACATGTCCTGCCATCTGCGCGGGGCTCCTGCGCTCGAGACTGGACTCAAGCATCGTTTCCAATCGATGAGCGCGAGCGATGTCACGGTCGGCGTTTGTTCCTGCCTGGGACAATGCGACGGCGCTCCTGCGATTTCGATCAACGATCATATTTATCGTGGCGTGACGCCGGCGCAAGCGGAAGCGCTGGTATTAACCGCTCTGGGAGGCAGCGAGCTTCCGCATCTGCCTTCCCAACCGAACACCGTACCCCTCGCGTCTGATCCGTACCAGGGCGGCGAATCTTACGGCGCGCTGCGGCGCGTGGTCCAAACGCGCGATTGGGACGGCGTGATTGCGCAGTTGAAAGCCAGCGGACTCCCCGGCCTCGGCGGAGCTGGATTCGTCACCGGAATGAAGTGGGAGCTGGTGCGCAAAGCGCCGGGTCCTGAGAAGTACGTTGTATGCAACGCGGATGAGAGCGAACCGGGCACCATCAAGGATCGTTTCATCCTCGAAAATCTCCCGAATCTCGTCATCGAAGGAATGATCCTCGCGGGACTCGTCACTGGCGCGCACAAGGGCTTCCTTTATATCCGCCACGAGTACACGCCGCAGGAACATATCTTGCAGCACGAGATCGATCACTGCTACCAAGCGGGTTTGCTCGGCGACAACATCCTCGGAAGCGGTCTCGCGTTCGATCTGGAAATTTTCGTCAGTCCCGGTGGATACATCTGCGGTGAAGAAAGCGCGTTGATCGAAGCCATCGAAGGCAAACGCGCCGAGCCGCGCAACAAGCCGCCTTTTCCGGTGATCAGCGGAGTCTTCAACAAACCCACCGCTCTGAATAATGTGGAAACGTTCGCCAACGTGCCGCAAATCCTGATGAACGGCGTGGATTGGTACAAATCTCAGGGCCACAGCGGAGCGGCCGGATTAAAGTTTGTCGGAGTAAGTGGCGATGTGCGGAATCCGGGGATTTTCGAAATCCCCATGGGATTGCCCATGTCGGAAGTGATCTACAATCGCGCGGGCGGCATCGTGGATGGAAAAGCGCTGAAAGCTTTCGCGCCGTCCGGCCCCTCGTCGGGTTACTTACCCGCTTCGATGGTGGACGTTCATCTGGACTTCAAATCGCTCGCGGCCGCGGGTTCCATGTTGGGATCGGGCGCGATCGTGGTTTGCGCCGAAGGCCGCTGCATGCTGGATATGGCGCTGAACGCCGTGACGTTCTTCCGAAACGAATCCTGCGGCAAGTGCGTGCCCTGCCGCATGGGATCGCAAAAAATGGTGGACATCCTGACAGGTTGGACGCACGGGAAAGGCTCGCGCGCCGACATGGAATTGATTGACGAGCTAACGGACGCGCTCAAACTCACCTCCATTTGTGGACTGGGCCAATTCGCGCACGCTCCGCTCAGTTCTGTACTGCAGCATTTCCGTCCCGAGATCGAAGCGCACATTTTGCAGAAGCAGTGTCCGGAAGGCGTCTGCCCGATGCGTGAGGAGCGGCCGATATGAGCGACGTCCAACTCACGATCGACGGCATGGCGGTGACGGTTCCCGAAGGAACCACCGTCTTCGACGCAGCGCGCATGAACGGCATCCCGATCCCGACGCTCTGCCACCAGCAGAACGAAACACCGGTCGGTGTTTGCCGCGTTTGCGTGGTGGATGTCGGCGGACGCGTATTCGCGGCATCCTGCGTTCGTCCGGCGGAAAACAAGATGGTGGTGACCACCAACTCCGACAAAGTCCACCGCGCGCGCCGAACTTTGATCGAGTTGCTGATGTCGGATCACCCGAGCCCCTGCGCGCGCCAGCGCAATTCGGGCGATTGCGAGCTGGAAACTCTCGCGCATCAGGAAGGGCTCACCCAACCACGCTTCCCGCGCCGCTTGTCGCCGCGCGGCCAGGATAATTCGTCGCTCGTGATCGCCGTAGATCATGAAGCCTGCATCCTATGCGATCGCTGCATTCGTGGGTGCGACGAAATCCGCCACAACGATGTGCTCGGCCGCCGTGGCAAAGGCTTCATGGCGGGCATCGCATTCGATTACAACCTGCCGATGGGCAATTCGTCGTGCGTATCTTGCGGCGAGTGCATGGTCTCCTGCCCCACAGGCGCGCTTACCAATAAGAGCACGGTGAAAACCGTATTGCCGGGCGAACCTGTGGATGTGGAAGAGCTGCTCGACCTGCCGTACTTCCAAAAAGTCTCGGGAACTTTCCTCGAACTGAACAAGAACGCTGTAGTCCGGCGCCATTTCAAAAAAGGCGAGATCGTTTGCCGTGAAGGCGAGTACGGATCTACGGCATTCTACATTCTGGAAGGCACCGCGCAGGTTTATCTTTCGACGCCCATGGCGCACGTGAAAACCGAGGGCGGCGCGAAGGGCTTTCTCAAAAAGCTCACTAGTTGCCTGGCTGGCAGTCACGAAGAACGGCGCGAGGAGGAACACGGCCGGCAGAGCATCCCGATCGATGGTCCCGTGGATTTGCCGTACGACAATCCCGTCGCAACGCTGCATCCGGGCGATCTGTTCGGCGAAATGACGTGCATGAGCCTGTATCCGCGCTCGGCCACGGTTCGCGCCGAAACCGATTGCGTGATGCTGGAAATGTTGCGGAACGTGCTGGATATCATCCAGCGCAACAAGACCCTGAAAGCCCAGCTCGACGCGAATTACAAAAAGCGTGCCTTGGACGATCATCTGCGCAGCGTTCCCATGTTCGCTTCGCTCACGCCGGATTTCATCGATCTGCTGCGCAGCAAAGTGGAACTGGTGCGCTACGGCAAAGGCGACGTCATTTGCAATCAGGGCGATATCGCCGACAGCTTCTATCTAGTCCGCCTCGGATTCGTAAAAGTAACGGAGCCTCATCCCGGCGGCGAGCTCGTTCTAGCCTATCTGGGACGCGGCGGATATTTCGGTGAAATCGGATTGCTCGGCGGTGGACGGCGCACAGCCACTTGCACGGCGCTCGATCACGTAGAGCTGGTCCGCATTCATGCCGAAGAGTTCCATCAGATGGTGGAGAGGTTCCCCGAAGTACGCCGCAGCCTGGAAGGGCTGGCGTACGAGCGTCAGGAACAGAATAAGCAGAGGCTGAACACGGCCACCAGCATGCCTCTCGATCATTTCCTTGCGCAGGGATTGATGGAAGCGCAGAGCCTGCTGGTTCTGGATCTGGAACGCTGCACGCGCTGCGATGCGTGCGTCCGTGCCTGTGCCGACGCGCACGACGGCGTCACCCGATTGATCCGCGAAGGATTGCGCTTCGAAAAATATCTCGTCGCGACATCTTGCCGCCAATGCCGCGATCCGCTGTGCATGGTGGGTTGTCCAGTGGGGGCCATCCGCCGCCGCAATTCGCTCGAAGTGATCATCGAGAATTGGTGCATCGGATGCGGCTTGTGCGCGAAGAACTGTCCGTACGGAAATATCAATATGCATCCGTTCGAGATGATGCAGAGCGATCCTGCCGCGCCGGGCCGCCAAATCGCAGTTAAGAAGCAGAAGGCAACCTCTTGCGATCTGTGCACCGAGCATGCGGAGCCAAGTTGCGTGTACGCCTGCCCGCACGACGCGGCACATCGCGTTGAACCGAACGAATTCTTCCGTTGGCTGGGAACGCCGCTTGAAACGGAGGCTCGCCGGTGATGGTCCGGCCCCGAAGATGAAGATCGATCAAACGCACCGGCCGTGGATCTTCACCACGCTCGCGCTTTTTGTCGCGAGCCTTGCGCTCTACATTATCTATGCTGTGAATTCGCCCTCCGGGCCACGCGGCGGGTCCGCGATCGGGCTCACGTTTGGAATCACCGGCTACGCGTTCATGCTTTACGCGGGACTGCTCGGCGCGCGCAAGAAAGTACCCGTCTGGCGCCTTGGCCGAGCGCAAACCTGGATGCGCGGGCACATCTGGCTTGGACTGCTCAGCCTGCCGCTGATCTTATTCCACGGGGGATTCGCTTTCCGCGGCCCCCTCACCGCCGTACTGATGTGGCTCTTCTTCATCGTGATTGCGAGCGGCATCGTGGGTGCGCTGGTGCAGCATTATCTGCCGCGCGTCATGACGTCGCGCGTTCCGATGGAAACCATCTACGAAGAAATTCCGCACGTCCGCACGCAGCTTCGCGAAGAAGCGGATCAGTTGGTGGCTAGCGTCTGCGGCCCAATTGGAGAAGCCACCGACGAGCGCGAAGTCATCACCGAACAAGCCTCGGGTGTCGCCACGCTGGTGGATATCGAGCAAGAAGACCGGGCGCGTTTCCGGGAAATCTATCTGGCCAAGGTTCGGCCGTTTCTCACAAACCCCGATGCGAAAAATTTGGAACTCTGCGATCCGCGCCGATCGGCCGAAGTGTTTGAAGCTCTGCGGCGCATGATGGTCGCGCCTGTCCATCCCGTTTTGAAGGATCTCGAAAATATCTGCGAGGAGGAACATCAGTTAAGCCGCCAGGCCCGGATTTATACGTGGCTGCACGCCTGGCTTCTGGTTCACGTTCCGCTTTCCATTGCTCTGCTGGCGCTGGGAGCGGTGCATGCCGTGATGGCATTGCGTTACTGAGGCGCCGACGGAAAAGATGGCCGGAAGAACACGCACAACCAAAAAACTCGCGCAGCGCATCAATCTGGATTACTTCAAGACGCTGCACGGCATCCCGCGCTGGCGCCGTATTTTATCCGCCGTGTTTGTTGTGCTCGGCATCGGATGGTTGGGCTGGCATGCAGTGCGTGGAAGCCCCACGCCTTATAATGCCGGGCCGGTCGCACACGCGCATCACTTGATCGGGCACAAATGTTCTGCCTGCCACGTTTCCACCGCCGGTTTTCAGCAGGCCGTGAACGATAAAGCATGCTTGGCTTGCCACGACGGTCCGCTGCATCATGCGGAGCAAACTTTTGCACCCGCCTGCGCGGATTGCCACGTCGAGCACAAAGGCGTGCTGCGCCTCGCCAGTACGAGTGACGACGCCTGTTCGCAATGCCATTCGAATCTAGCTGCGAAAGACAAAAATACGCCGCCACGCTTTGTCACGGCTATCACCACCTTCAACGGCAATCATCCGGAATTTGCTCCGCTACGTAGCGGCCAGCAGGATCCCGGCACCATCAAGTTCAATCACCAGGTCCATCTCAAGAAAGAACTGCGCGGACCAAACGGCACCGTGCAATTGAAGTGCGTGGATTGCCATCGGCCGCCCGGACTGCAACAAGCGTGGCCATATGGCGATGCGGAAATCACTCCGGTGTCGTTTCCGTTGCCGAGCCGGGCCTACATGAGTCCGGTGAATTATCAGAAGATGTGCGCTACCTGCCACACGCTGCAGTTTGACCGGCGGTTCCAGGAATCGGTTCCGCATAAGGAGCCGAAGGTGGTTTACGATTTTGTGGTCGACAAGCTCACGAAATATATCGCGGCGCATCCGGATCAGATTCATACCGTGGATGAGCCGGACAAGCGATTGCCCACGCGTCCGGTACCGCCGATTCCACGCAATGCACAGGAGTGGGTCGCGCAACGCTTGACGGATTCGCAGCTTTTGCTCTGGCGCAAAGCCTGTAAGGAGTGCCATTCAATGAGTTACCCGAATGGCCCGGAGGCGCTGCCCGTTGTCGCGAAATCCGCCGTCACGGCGCGCTGGCTGCGCCATGCCAGTTTCGATCACGAAGCGCACCAAATGGTGGGCTGCGAGTCGTGCCACGCGAAAGCCGCGAAGAGCAAAGAAACTTCGGATGTACTGATCCCCGGCATTCAAGTGTGCCGTGATTGCCACCGCAGCGGCGCGAATGCAGCCGAGGCGCGCTGCTTCGAGTGCCACGTCTACCACGACTGGAGCAAGGAAAAGCAGGTGAACGCCGGGTTCACAGTTCAGCAGTTAGTGGAGTAGCGCACGCTCTCAGCGTGCCGCGTACACACTCGTGTGTACGCCTTCAACAAATGTGTTCGCAGGAGTGCGAACACGGCACGCACAAGTGCGTGCGCTACGTCTCGCTTAGCGCCGCCACTAACGCCCCCCGCGCAGTGGAATGCTGCGGACTGGCCCCTAGCCTCACTTCCGAAATTGCCACCGGCAACTCCGTTTCCCGCAGGATCTTCTCAAACCGGTCGCGAAATCCGGCGGCCAGCACGCTGCCGCCGCTCAACACCAGCGGAATGGGCCGCGTGAGCTTCGGCATGTTCTGAGCGCCCGCGAACGCATCGCGAATCGCGGCCACCAACGCTTGCAGCATATCTTCGTAGTAGCTGTTCAAGGCTTGGTGGATCTTGTTCGCGAAATGCCCGTTGAGGTGGAACGATTCCTCTTTGATGGTCCGAATCCGGGTAGCTGGCTCTCCCCGCAGATTGGCAACGCTGGAATCGATGAAATCGCCCGCCTTGCCGATGGAGAAACTGAAAACCGGCACGGAAAGATACGCAAGGCATACATTGCACAATCCACCGCCGCAGCTTACGCCGATACCGGTGTAGTTGGAATTTTCCATCTCGCCATACACCACCGCCAGCCCTTCTTCAATGCTGCTCGATTCGTATCCTAAATCATCCAGCATCCGTTTCAACTCGGCCTCGTGAGCGTTGACTTCGGTTTTCGCTCCTAACGGCGCGGCCGGAACGCTGTAAACGAGTTTCTGGCCGACGCCCGGTGATTCCGCCGTCATCAGGACCACGATTTCGCGAACAAGTTTCAGGCTACTTGATTCCTCGGGATTCAATACGCCACGCAACATGGGACGGCGCGTCTCGCGGTGGAACAGATTGGCGAAGCGTTCCGATTCGTCGCCATAAACCGTGAGTTCGGAACCCTGCACCAGATGCGGAATCCGCTCCTTCTTCAAAACCGCTTGCGTTAGTTTCGAGTACGGCAGCGTGACGAACGCGTTAAGTTGCGCCTGATATTGCGTGGTTTTATCCAGGCGTTGGGCAGTGACGATGCGGCTGGTGCCAACGTCGAGCCCGACGGCGGAGGCCGTCGATTTAGTACTGGAATTTGACATTGTTTGGTCTCCCGATCGACGCTATAGCGTCCGTATATCTTCTGTGCAAAATCTCGCGGTAGCGCTGCGCGGGTATTCCCTGCGCGGCCGCGTCCCGCCGGATCACGTCCTCGGCCGCGTGGAGCGCCGGAGCGAGTGCGTCGCTCGACTCCAACCCGTCGGCGCTGAAACCGAACAGCGCCACGCTCGGCAAGGGCCGCTGGTAGTTGTCGCTCAGTCCGAGATCGTGGAACGGCAGGTTCGCGGCCCAGTCCGTGTGATAGCCCGCGCGCCGGTTCGACGGGTTCACTGAAACTTGCGCGTGCGTCACACAATTGGCGGCCGGAATCTTGTAACGCGCCCGCAACATTTCCACCAAAATCCGTCCAGCGTGAACCTGAGCCGCATTCACCGGCGGACCGT